>NZ_JBCGFQ010000042.1:0-48770 GCF_040984075.1 Pseudomonas sp. I2 | reverse complement strand
TCAATACCCTGTGGCCGCTGTTCGGCATCTCCAACCAGATGCTGGCCGGTATCGCCCTGATGCTCGGCACCGTGGTGCTGATCAAGATGAAGCGCCAGCGCTATGTCTGGGTCACCCTGCTGCCGGCTGTGTGGCTGCTGATCTGCACCACCACCGCGGGCCTGATCAAGCTGTTCGACCCGAACCCGGCGGTGGGCTTCCTGGCCCTGGCCAACAAGTACAGCACCGCGCTGGACGCCGGCCAGGTACTGGCGCCGGCCAAGGACCTGGCGCAGATGCAGCACGTGGTGTTCAATGCCTACACCAACGCGGGCCTGACCGTGCTGTTCCTGGTGGTGGTGTTCAGCGTGCTGTTCTTCGCCATCAAGGTCGGCTTCGCCGCCCTGGGCCGCAAGGAGCGCACCGACAAGGAAACCCCGTTCCAGGCGCTGCCTGACGCGTAACGAAGAGGAATACCGCGATGTTCAACGACCTGGGGCGACTGGGTAAGTACCTGGGGCAGGCAGCCCGCCTGATGGTCGGCATGCCCGACTACGACAACTATGTCGAGCACATGCAGGCCAAGCATCCGGACAAGCCGGTGATGAGCTACGAGGCGTTCTTCAGGGAGCGCCAGGAAGCCCGTTACGGTGGCAAGTCCGGGCCCAAGTGTTGTTGACCCCGCGACATGCATGAACCTGTGGGAGCCCGGGTAACCTGGCTCCCACAGTCATTTTCGGCTTCATGGAGGCAACTGCGTGCAAACGCCCATTCCCGTTACTGTCCTGACCGGCTTTCTCGGTGCCGGCAAGACCACCTTGCTCAAGCACATGCTCAAGGCCGAGCACGGCCTGAAGATCGCTGTGATCGAGAACGAGTTCAGCGAGGCCGGCATCGACAGCCAATTGCTGGGCGACGAGCCGGTGCAGGTCATGACCCTGGCCAACGGCTGCGTATGCTGCAGCATCCACGGCGACCTGACCCGTGCCCTGTACCTGCTGCTCGAACGCCTGGACGCCGGCGAGATCGCCTTCGACCGCCTGGTGATCGAGTGCACCGGCCTTGCCGACCCGGCACCTGTGGCGCAGACCTTCTTCATCGATGAGGAGCTGCGCGAGCGCTATATCCTCGACGGCATCATCACCCTGGTCGATGCTGCCCATGCCGAGCTGCACCTGACCCAGGCCATCGCCCAGGCCCAGGTGGGCTTCGCCGACCGCCTGCTGCTGAGCAAGACCGACCTGGTCGAGCCTGGCGCCGTCGAGGCCCTGCAGGAGCGCCTGGCCCGCATCAACGGTCGCGCCGCGATCCGTGTGGTCGAACACGGCCGCATCGACCTGGCCGAGTTGCTCGACGTGCGCGGGTTCAACCTCAACACCGACCTGGGTGGCAGCCTCAAGCCAGCCCTGCGCCCAGTCCTCAAGCCTGCCACGCCGGACCGTATCTCCACCCTGGTGCTGCGTAGCGAGACGCCGTTGGACATCGACCGTCTCAGTGACTTCATGAACGAGTTGCTGGAAAACCACGGCAAGCAGCTGCTGCGCTACAAGGGCGTGCTGAACATCGCCGGCGAAGAGCGTCGCCTGGTATTCCAGGGCGTGCTCAAGCTGTATGGCTTCGACTGGGATACCGAGTGGGCTGAAGGAGAGGTGCGGGAAAGCGTGATGGTGTTCATTGGCGATGAACTGCCGGAGGAGACGATCCGGGAAGGATTCGCTGCGTTGAGCTAATGGCCTCGTGGGCTTGGGTCGCCTCTGCACCAGGGCGGTTAGTCAGCCTTCGTCCGGCTCATTTTTATATTCGAGGATATTGATCCTGATCGGCAGAAACTGGTCGTGCTTGGCGAACAGGTACATGTGCTTGGAGTCATGCCGCCGCTGGCGATGCAAGCATTTGCCGGAGCTTCGTTCACGCAGCAGGCAGATGAGTGGGTTGATGGGCTTATCCGTCAGGGTGATCTCCCCCTGGGGACCTACCATCTCGAAGTAGGAAGGCGTGACATCTTCGGGCCTGTATACGGCAATGGCCCCGTTGTCGTCTCGACAGAGACACTTGCCGAAGTGATTGCCTGGCGAGTGGACGGACAAGGTGTAGCCTTTGTCCGTATGACGGAAATAGACCTTCATGGGGCGCTGGGGCACAGAGGCTGCTTGGTGACAGAGCAGGTGCGAGTCGTCCCGTTCGTTGAAGCGTCCACTGAAGACGCCGCCTCCCGTGCCGGGAAGGATGACTTTGGCAGGCTTGCCCAGCAAGGTTTCAAGCAGGTTGAGATCAGCACCCTGGCTGCTGATTTCGGCAATGAACGATAGCTGGCGGTGGGTTGGCATGACGCATCTCCTCGGGGTGATGGATGCCTACCTTAAGGTGGTCATGAGTACTGGGCGCAGCGGGAATCCGTTCATTCCTGGCCTTGCTCGGCCAGTCTCGTGAGCGAGAGCGTTCAGCCGTCAGCGATGGGGTTGTGTCCACAATCAAAAAGCCCGGTACTAGACCGGGCTTCTCACATCAGGCAATCGCCAATTTAGTTGCCGTACACCGGCAGCTTCTTGCAGATGGCCTTGACCTTCTCACGCACGGCGTCGATCACCGCTTCGTTGTTCAGGTCGGCGAGGATGTCGCAGATCCAGCCGGCCAGCTCGCGGCACTCGGCTTCCTTGAAACCACGGGTGGTGACGGCCGGGGTGCCGATGCGCAGGCCCGAGGTGACGAACGGCGAACGTGGGTCGTTCGGTACCGAGTTCTTGTTCACGGTGATGTAGGCTCGGCCCAAGGCAGCGTCTGCGTCCTTGCCGGTGATGTCCTGCTTGATCAGCGACAGCAGGAACAGGTGGTTCTGGGTGCCGCCGGAGACGACGTCGAAACCACGCTCGATGAACACGCCGGCCATGGCCTGGGCGTTCTTCACCACTTGCTGCTGGTAGGCCTTGAACTCAGGCTGCAGCGCTTCCTTGAAGCAGATCGCCTTGCCGGCGATGACGTGCTCCAGCGGACCGCCCTGGGCGCCCGGGAAGACCGCGGAGTTGAGCTTCTTCTCGATCTCTTCGTTCTTGCGCGCCAGGATCAGGCCGCCACGCGGACCGCGCAGGGTCTTGTGGGTGGTGGTGGTGACCACGTCGGCGAACGGGACCGGGTTCGGGTAGATGCCAGCAGCGACCAGGCCGGCCACGTGGGCCATGTCGACGAACAGGTAGGCACCGACCTTGTCGGCGATCTCACGGAAGCGCGGGAAGTCCAGGACCTGGGAGTAGGCGGAGAAGCCGGCGACGATCATCTTCGGCTTGTGCTCCAGGGCCAGGCGCTCGACTTCGTCGTAGTCGATCAGGCCGTTGGCGTCGATGCCGTACTGCACGGCGTTGTACAGCTTGCCGGAGGAGCTGACGCTGGCGCCGTGGGTCAGGTGGCCGCCGTGGGCCAGGCTCATGCCCAGGAGGGTGTCGCCGGCCTGCAGCAGGGCCAGGTAGACGGCGGCGTTGGCCTGGGAGCCGGCGTGCGGCTGGACGTTGGCGTAGTCGGCGCCGAACAGTTGCTTGGCGCGGTCGATGGCCAGTTGCTCGATCACGTCGACGTGCTCGCAACCGCCGTAGTAGCGCTTGCCCGGGTAGCCTTCGGCGTACTTGTTGGTCAGTACCGAACCCTGGGCCTCCATGACGGCCGGGCTGGTGTAGTTTTCCGAAGCGATCAGCTCGATATGCTCTTCCTGGCGCTGAGCTTCCTGCTGCATGGCTTCGAAGAGCTCGGCGTCGTACTTGGCAATGGTCAAATCACGGCTGAACATGGCGGTCCTCAAGGATCGGGCTGAATTGGGGGGGCATTCTAACCCATTGGCCCTGGCCTGGCATATGAAGAGGCGTCATGTCGCGGACCAATGGAATTCACGACGACCAAGCGGCGAGCTGCAAGCTACAAGAGGGGTCGCTGCTGAACCTGTGGGACATCTGCCTCATCGGCGGCGCGCACGGCTTTTTCTTGCAGCTCACTGAAACACGAACAGCGTCTCGTTGCTGAATTGCGCTTCGAACTGGTGGGCCGGCATCGGCCGGCCGAACAGGTAGCCCTGTACTTCGTCGCAGTCGTGCTCGCGCAGGAACTCCAGTTGCTCATGGGTTTCCACACCCTCGGCGATCACCGCCAGGTTCAGGCTGTGGGCCATGGCGATGATCGCCCGGGCGATCTGCGCGTCCTGCTCGCCCTCGGGCAGGCCGTCGACGAAGGTGCGGTCGATCTTCAGCACGTCGATGGGGAACTGCTTGAGGTAGTTGAGCGATGAATAACCCGTGCCGAAGTCGTCGACCGCAATGCTCAGGCCCAGCTTCTTCAGGCTGTCGAGGATCTGCATGGCCTCGTTGACCTCGCGCATCAGAATGCTTTCGGTCAGCTCCAGCTCCAGGCAGGCCGGCGGCAGGCCGGTTTCCTCCAGGATGGTGGCGATGCGGGTGCCCAACTGGCCATCGGAGAACTGCCGCGCCGAAATGTTCACCGACACCTTCGGCACCCGCACCCTGGCCTTGTGCCAGGCCTTGAGCTGGCGGCTGGCCTCGCGCAGTACCCAGTCGCCGACATCCACCACCAGGCCCAGCTCCTCGATCACCGGGATGAAGTCGCCCGGCGGTACCAGGCCGCGGCGCGGGTGGCGCCAGCGCAGCAGCGCCTCGGCACCGGTCAGGCGCTTGCCGTCGCCGCTGAACTGCGGTTGGTAGTAGAGCATGAACTCGTTCTGCTCCAAGGCATGGCGCAGGTCGCTTTCTAGCTCCAGGCGCTCCAGGGCGCTGGCGTTCATGTCGGCCTGGTAGAACTGGAAATTGTTCTTGCCGCGCTCCTTGGCGTGGTACATGGCCGTGTCAGCGTTCTTCATCAACTGGCTGAGCTCGCTGCCATCCTGCGGGCTGAGGGCGATGCCGATGCTGGCAGTGACGAAGAACTCGCGGCCCTCCAGGACGAACGGCCGTACCAGGCTGCCGAGGATGTTCTCGGCCACGTGGATGGCGCGGTTCAAGGCCATCTCGCGGCTCGCCCTGGGTTGCAGCAGCAGGGTGAACTCGTCGCCACCCATGCGTGCCACGGTATCGTCGTCGTCGACACAGGCCAACAGGCGCTGGGCCATGTCCTTGAGCATGCGGTCGCCCGCCGCGTGGCCCAGGGAGTCGTTGATCGGCTTGAAACGGTCCAGGTCGAGGAACATCAGTACCACCCACGCCTTGTGCCGCTCGGCCTGCTGCAGGGCGGTATGGAGCCGGTCCTGGAACAGAGTACGGTTGGGCAGGTGGGTCAATGCGTCGTAGTACGCCAGGCGGTGGATACGCTGCTCGCTGGCCTTGCGTTCGCTGATGTCGGTGAAGAAGCACACATAGCTGGCCAGGTCGCCTTCCTCGTCGAGCACCGCTGTGATGCCGACCCACGCTGGATACGGCTCGCCGTTGCGCCGCTTGAGCCATACCTCGCCTTCCCAGCTGCCACGCTGGTGCAGTTGCTTGAGCACATAGCGCAGGTGCGCGTCCTGCTGTTCATCGACCGTGAGCATGCCCGGCAACTGGTCGAGCACCTCGCTGACCGCGTAGCCGCTGACGCGGCTGAAGGCCTCGTTGGCCTGGACGATGTAGCCGGCCGGGTCGGTGATGAGAATGGCCGAGGTCGAGTGTTCGAATACCGTCGCCGCCATGCGCAGGTCCTTCTCGGCGCGGCGCTGCTGGCTGATGTCGCGGCCGACGCCGAGCAGGCCCTCGAAGCACTCGTGCTCGTCCCACACCAGCACCAGGCGCAGTTCGATGGGGATCTTGCGGCCATCGGCGCGCAGGCAGTCGAACAGGAACATCTGGGTCGGCAGCTGGCTGCGCAGCTGGGCCAGCTGTTCGCTGTCGCCCAGGGCCTTGCTGACCCGCTCCATCAGGCTGTAGAGACCGGTGAGCTGGGCCGGGTTGGCGATGACCGACTGCCAGCCGTGCTGGAAGAACCACTCGGCCGGGTAGCCCAGCACGGCTTGCGCGGAAGGGCTGACGTAATCGAGTTGCAACTGGCTGTTGGTCGAGAAGATCACGTCGCTGATGCTTTCGGCCAGCATGCGATAGCGCTGTTCGCTGTCGCGCAGGGACTCGCTGGCCTCGATCTGCACCGTGACGTCCTTGCCCACGCCGATGATACGGGTGACCAGGCCGTCGGCATCGCGGGTCAGCACCTGTTCGCGGATGTCGTAGCAGCGCCAGTTGCCATCGCGGTGGCGAAAGCGCAACTGGCAGTGCAAGGAGTCGCTGTGGCCGGTGTCGCGCTGTTGGCGGCGCAGCGCGTGGTAGTGCTCGCTGTCCTCCGGGTGCAGCAACAGTTCCCAGAAGCGGTCGCCCATCTGTGTCAGCTCGGTGCGGTCGTAGCCGAGGGTTTGGCCGAGGTGGCGGTTGCTGAAGATCATCCGCTGGCTCTGCACGTCCTGCACGTACAACTGGTCGGGGACGGTGCGCACC
Organism: Pseudomonas sp. I2; assembly: GCF_040984075.1. Classification (NCBI taxonomy): domain Bacteria; kingdom Pseudomonadati; phylum Pseudomonadota; class Gammaproteobacteria; order Pseudomonadales; family Pseudomonadaceae; genus Pseudomonas; species Pseudomonas sp. I2. Next base: position 42,342 of record NZ_JBCGFQ010000042.1, on the reverse strand, counting down.
ACATCGGACCAGAAACTCTCGCGCTCAAGCAGCGACAGCTCGACCTGCTTGCGGCTGGTGATATCGCTGATGCTCAGGATCACCGCCTGGTAGTCCCGGCGCTGCTGGGGCAGGCGGGCCATCAGCCACAGGTGCAGTTCGCCGCCCAGGGGCGCGGGCAGGCAGACTTCCAGTTCCAGCAGGGGGCGTTGCTCGATCAGGGCGTCGATCAGCTGCATGCCGATGCTGTCGCGACCCTCGCCGCTGCCTGCGATCAGGCGCTGCCAGGCGCCTTCGTTGCATTCGACGTTGAGCAGTTGCCGGGCGACCTGGTTGATCTCGGTGATCTTCAGTTCCTGCAGTAGCGAGCGGCGCAGGCTGCCGTCCAGGGCCAGGCTCTGCTTGAGGGCGGCGCGGTTGCGCAGGTGGTAGCGGTCGAGCTGGCCGGGCAGGCTGGAGAGGTCGAGCACGCACAACGCCACGCCGGTGCCCTCGAAGATCTCCTGGTAGCGCCGGTGATCTTCCTGCAAGGCGCGCTGGCGGCGGCGCATGTTGATCAGGGCGAGCACCGGCAGCAAGGCACAGACCAGCACCAACAGGCACTTGCCGATCAGCGCCGGCAGCAGCGTCTCTCGGGCAAGGCCGGCATCGAACAGCCCACGCAGTTGCCAGGTGCTGTTGTCGAGCAAGGCCAGCATCACGCTTTGCAGGGGCTCGTCGCTGAGCAGGGTAGGCCTGTTGCGCGCAAGCACCTCGCCGCTGCGGCTGCTTTCCAGCAGCCACAGGGGATGGCCCGCACCTTCCAGACGGTGGGTCAGCGTCTTGTAGTAGTCGTTGGACAGGCGCAACAGCCAGTAGCCGCGATCCTGTTCGGCCGGCTGGCGCAGCAGCAGGTAGACCTGGCGGCTGTCTGCGGCGTCGCTGAAGAAATATGCACGTCCCTGGCTGAGTTGCAGGAGCTCGGCGATCAGTTGACGGTCGGGGGTGTTCGCGAGACTGTCGCGCCTGACCTGCCCGGCGCTGCCCAGCCAGGCCACGTGGTGCAGGCCGGGCAGGCGCTGCTGCAGGGTCTGCAGCAGCGAGGGCAGCGCCGCCGGTGTCGGCGCTTCGATGTAGGGTTGCAGCAGGTTCACCGCCTGTTGGGCCTGAAGCGCCATGTTCAGGGTCAGGTGGTCGGCCAGTTCCGCATTCGTCGCCAGGCTCCGTTGGCGAAGGTCGGCCTGGGTGTGACGGAACTGGGCGAACAATTGCCATAGCAGCAACCCCAGCAGGACCAAGGCCAGCAGGGCCAGCGTGCCCTTGAGCGAGCCGCGCAGGGCGCTGCTCGACGCAGGCAGGGCAGGGCGCAGGGATGACGGGTGGGTAAGATCGGTCAAGCGATGGTCCTGCGATTGGGCTGGCGATGGCAGGGGTGAGACAAAGCGGCAAGCTGCAAGCCAAAAGCCAAAGCAGCCTCTACGCCAATCTGCTTTTTCTTGCAGCTTGCAGCTAGTCACCGACTAGCATGCCCCCAATTATGGCAAAGTGCCAGCGGCTGTGTCTGCTGCCAGTGGTCGCTACCGCTGATCCTCGTTCGGCAAGTCCCTGCGACCTGTGCGAGAATGCCGCCGCTTCATAGTCAACGCATCGGAGATGTACGGTTTGGTTACCCATTATTCCACCAATGGCCTCGATTCCGCCTGCGGGCGCAGCAGTCAGACCCTGGTCAGCACTGCCGTGGCCGATGACGTATCCTGCAAGTCCTGCCAGCGTTCGCTGGCCAAGCCCGACCCGGCCGCCGCCAATGTGCGCAAGAGCCCGTCGCTGGCTGAACTGCGCAAGTCCGCCAAGGCCGTTGCCGAGCCGGTCGTGGCGTCTGCCGCCAAGCCTGCGCCCAAGCCGGCCGCAGCGGCTACCGGCAAACCTGCCCGCTCCGGCGGTTTCAGCGTCAAGGCCGCCTGGGCCGCTCGCCTGGCCGGGCAATCCGAGCGCTGCCGCCTGCCACGGGGCAAGGTGAAACAGGCCCACGTCTGAGGCCTGGCGAGGGCTTCGTCCCCGACCGCAGGCTTTGCCCGCTTCCACAGTGTCCTGGTGTGGGAGCGGCGCTTCGGCGCCCCATCTGGTCAACGCCACCACTTGGCGTAGAATGGCCCACTTTGTTCAATGACACCCCGTAAACGCATCCCCCTGGCGCCCGCCAGGCGAGCGTCGATGTCTTTACCTATCTATAGAGGGCTTGGTTTTGGCTCAATACGTCTACACCATGCATCGGCTGAGCAAGGTCGTGCCGCCGAAGCGGGAAATCCTGAAGAACATCTCCCTGTCGTTCTTCCCAGGCGCGAAGATCGGTGTGCTCGGCCTCAACGGCGCGGGCAAGTCGACCCTGCTGCGGATCATGGCGGGCGTCGACAAGGAGTTCGACGGCGAAGCCCGTCCGATGCCCGATATCAACGTCGGCTACCTGCCCCAGGAGCCGCAACTGGACCCGAACAAGACCGTCCGCGAGGTGGTCGAGGAAGCGGTGAGCGTGATCAAGGACGCTCAGGCTCGCCTGGACGAGGTCTACGCCGCCTATGCAGAGCCGGATGCCGACTTCGACAAGCTGGCCGCCGAGCAGGCCAAGCTGGAAGCCATCCTGCAGGCCGCCGATGGCCACAACCTGGAGCGTCAGCTGGAAGTCGCCGCCGACGCCCTGCGCCTGCCGCCGTGGGACGCCAAGGTCGAGCACCTGTCTGGCGGTGAGAAGCGCCGTGTGGCCCTGTGCCGCCTGCTGCTGTCGGCTCCCGACATGCTGCTGCTGGACGAGCCGACCAACCACCTGGACGCCGACTCGGTGGCCTGGCTGGAGCACTTCCTGCACGACTTCCCCGGCACCGTGGTGGCGATCACCCACGACCGTTACTTCCTCGACAACGTCGCCGGCTGGATCCTCGAGCTGGACCGCGGCGCCGGCATCCCGTACGAAGGCAACTACTCGGGCTGGCTGGAAGCCAAGTCGGCGCGCCTGGAGCAGGAATCCAAGCAGCAGACCGCCCATGAGAAGGCCATGAAGGAAGAACTGGAGTGGGTGCGCAAAGGCGCCAAGGCCCGCCAGTCCAAGTCCAAGGCCCGTCTGGCGCGCTTCGAGGAGATGCAGTCGCAAGAGTTCCAGAAGCGCAGCGAGACCAACGAGATCTATATCCCGGCAGGCCCGCGCCTGGGCGACAAGGTCATCGAGTTCAAGAACGTCACCAAGGGCTATGGCGACCGTGTACTGATCGACAATCTGTCGTTCTCCATGCCCAAGGGCGCCATCGTTGGCGTGATCGGCGGCAACGGTGCCGGTAAGTCGACCCTGTTCCGCATGATCATGGGCAAGGAACAGCCGGATTCGGGCAGCATCGAGATCGGCGAAACCGTGCAACTGGCCTGCGTCGACCAGAGCCGCGACGACCTGGACGGCGGCAAGACCGTGTTCCAGCAGATTTCCGATGGCTCCGACATGATCCGCATCGGCAGCTACGAGATCCCGTCGCGCACCTACGTCGGCCGCTTCAACTTCAAGGGCGGTGACCAGCAGAAGTTCGTCAAGGACCTCTCCGGTGGTGAGCGTGGCCGTCTGCACCTGGCCCTGACGCTGAAGGAGGGTGGCAACGTCCTGCTGCTCGACGAACCGTCCAACGATCTCGACGTCGAGACCCTGCGTTCGCTGGAAGAAGCCCTGCTGGACTTCCCGGGCGCGGCCATCGTGATCTCCCACGACCGTTGGTTCCTGGACCGCGTGGCCACGCACATCCTGGCCTACGAGGACGACTCGAACGTGGTGTTCTTCGAGGGCAACTACACCGAGTACGAAGCCGATCGCAAGAAGCGCCTGGGCGATGCTGCCGCCCAGCCGCACCGGGTACGGCACAAGAAGCTGGCGCAGTAACCCGCAACGGGTTGCACGATAGTGGGGCCTTCATGGCCCCATTTTTGTGCCGGCTCGAAACGGGGCTGGCATCTTGGCGCCGCGCCGACGCGAAGAGGGCGGAGCCGCCAGCAGGAAACGCCCGTTTTGTATACATTTATATAAAACGCACCAAAAAAATTCAAAAAAACGACATTGCGCCCTATTCCAGTGCGATTGCTTCTTGGTACATTCCAGAAAAAACCAAATAAGTCCAAATCCCTCTTGGTGAGATGTCTACCATGATCGAATCCGTCGACCATTTCCTGGCCCGCCTCAAGCAGCGCGACCCGGCCCAGCCCGAGTTCCACCAGGCCGTCGAAGAAGTGCTGCGCAGCCTCTGGCCCTTCCTCGAAGCCAACCCCCATTACCTGCAGGCCGGCATCCTCGAACGCATGGTCGAGCCGGAGCGTGCGGTACTGTTCCGCGTGTCCTGGGTCGATGACCAGGGCAAGGTCCAGGTCAACCGCGGCTACCGCATCCAGATGAGCAGCGCCATCGGCCCATACAAGGGCGGCCTGCGCTTCCATCCGTCGGTCAACCTGGGCGTGCTCAAGTTCCTGGCCTTCGAGCAAGTCTTCAAGAACTCGCTGACCTCGCTGCCCATGGGCGGCGGCAAGGGCGGCTCGGACTTCGATCCGAAGGGCAAGAGCGATGCCGAGGTCATGCGCTTCTGCCAGGCCTTCATGAGCGAGCTGTATCGCCACATCGGCGCCGACCTGGACGTGCCTGCCGGTGACATCGGCGTCGGCGCCCGCGAGATCGGCTACATGTTCGGCCAGTACAAGCGCCTGGCCAACCAGTTCACGTCGGTGCTGACCGGCAAGGGCATGACCTACGGCGGCAGCCTGATCCGCCCGGAGGCCACCGGCTACGGCTGCGTGTACTTCGCCGAGGAAATGCTCAAACGCCGCGACCTGCGCATCGACGGCCGCCGCGTGGCCATCTCCGGCTCCGGCAACGTCGCGCAGTATGCGGCACGCAAGGTCATGGACCTGGGCGGCAAGGTGATCTCGCTGTCCGACTCCGAAGGCACCCTGTTCTGCGAAGCCGGCCTGACCGACGAGCAGTGGCAAGCGCTGATGGAACTCAAGAACGTCAAGCGCGGCCGCATCAGCGAGCTGGCCAGCCTGTATGGCCTGGAGTTCCGCAAGGGCCAGACCCCGTGGAGCCTGCCGTGCGACATCGCCCTGCCGTGCGCCACCCAGAACGAGCTGGACGCCGAGGATGCCCGCATCTTGCTGCGCAACGGCTGCATCTGCGTGGCGGAAGGCGCCAACATGCCGACGACCCTCGAGGCTGTGGATATCTTCCTGGAAGCCGGCATCCTCTATGCCCCGGGCAAGGCCTCCAACGCCGGTGGCGTGGCCGTTTCGGGCCTGGAGATGTCGCAGAACGCCATGCGCCTGCTGTGGACCGCTGGCGAAGTGGACAGCAAGCTGCACAACATCATGCAGTCGATCCACCACGCCTGCGTGCACTACGGCGAGGAAGCCGACGGCTCCATCAACTACGTCAAGGGCGCCAACATCGCCGGTTTCGTCAAGGTCGCCGATGCCATGCTGGCCCAGGGAGTGGTCTAGTAGCCTGCGGGCTACTCGTCCTGCGCCTCGATGGCGATGACCTCGATCAGCTGATCGCCGGCAGGTCGTCGCCACAGCACCTCGTCGCCGGGGCCGGCGCCCAGTAGCGCGCGGCCCAGGGGCGATCCCCAGTTGACCAGGCCCTGCGCGGCATCGGCCTGGTCCTCTCCCACCAGTTGAACCCTGTGTTCCTGGTCCTGTTCATCGACGAAGGTCACCCGGCTGCCGATCTGCACCTTGTCCCGCGAGGTCGCGGCGGGCACCACCTGGGCGCTCTGCACGCGCGCGCCGAAGTAGCGCAGGTCACGTTCGGCATCGGCCAGGCGCTGCTTGTCGGCGTGTTCACCCTGGGCCTGCAGCTCGCTGCGTAGCGCATTGAGCTCGGCCAGGCGCTGCTGCAATTGGGCCAGGCCCTTGGCCGTGACGTAGTTGGGCTGGTCGCTGACCCGGCGCTCCACCGGCTGGTTGGCCTGGGCGGCGGCCTGATCCTCGTTGACGAATGCTCGGCTCATGGAAGGCCTCCTTGTGCAGCAGACCATGATGGCAGGTTGCGAGTTTCAAGGGTTGTCCGATTGCGACTTCCTTGCCATCCAGCGATGGCCTGTCAGCCATGAGGCAGCCCCATCAGTAGTGATACCACTTCAACTCCAGCATCACCTCGTTCTGCGCCGTGGCCAACTGGCTGAAGGTGCGCCGGGCGCTCAGCCTCAGCCCCAGGTCGCGGTTGATCTCCCACTGCTGGTTGAGGCTCAGGCTGCGCCGCACTTCGCCATTGGCGAAATAGTCGCCCTTGGCCTCCAGGGTCATGTTGCCCAGGCCATTGCGCCACAACAGCCCGCCATTGAAACCCGCCGCCGGTGCGACGAACTGGGCGAAGTCGTTGTGGTGTTCGACCCGCACCGTGCCCAGGGCAAAGCCCAGCAGGCCATCGGCCAACTGCCAGGTTCCGCCGGCACCGCCATTGACGTGGCTGACCAGCACCTCGTCGTCGTGCTTGCCCGGCACCCGCTCCAGGCCACCGGCAACCTGCCACGACCAGGGCTTGAGCAGTTCGTTGCGCGGGGTCAGGGAGCGGATGGTCGCCAGGTCCAGGCGTTGTACCTGCCAGTCGTTGCCCTCGTACTGGCGCAGCTTGAGCTGGAGGATCTCGATCTGCGCGCCGAGGGGGAAGCCGTAGGCGTTGTCGTTGAGGTCGTGGTAGGCCATGCGCAGGCCGTATTCGGCATAGGCGCGGTCGTCGCGGGTGCCCACACCCAACTGCCAGGTGCGCGACTGGTGGCCGTTCTCGGGCAGGCCCGGGCGCTCGATCTCCAGGGGCGGCGGTGGGTTGCGATTGATCGCCCGCAGCAGCTCGAAGCTGCGCCTGGCCTGGGCCGGGTCGCGTTCCCGGCCGTTGGCACGGTAACGCTCCAGGCGGTAGGCCGCGTCCTGTACCAGCGCCTGGCGCTCGCGGGGCAGGGCAGTGAACTCGGGGCTTTGCAACTGGTCGGTGTCGGCGCTGATGGCCAGCACCTGGCGTTTCTCGTCATGCTCCAGCGGCTCGGCGCGGGCCAGCAGTTCGCGTTCGCGGGACGGCCGATAGCGTACGCTGGCGACCAGGCCGGACTGCTTGACGGCCTTGACCGTGTCGGTGGGAATGGCGGTCAACGGGAACTGTGAAGTCAGGTCCAGGCCAGGGCGCGCCACCTGCAGGAGTTCCAGCAGGCGGTAGGAGCAGTTCTCGTCGAAGAAGAAATAGTCGAACTGGATCTGCTTGAGCTCCCAGACGTGCTCGACCATGCGCCCCGTCTCCTCCGGTGTCAGGTCCAGCTGGTATTCCCACAGGTCGCGGTTCTCCAGGCTGCGGTATTCGGAGAGCTTTTCCTGGTAGGGCATCAGCGCGAACAGGCCCGGATAGCCGCCCATCAAGCCTTTCCAGGCATAGAGGATGCTGTTGTCGCTGCCCTCGATGTAGGCACCGAAGTTGATCGCGTAGCTCAGCAGCGTGGTGTCGTCGCTGCGGGTATTGGCCTGGTCGATGCGCAGCAAGGTATGGCCGAACATCGACGAGGGGCTGTTCAGGTAGGCCGCCGGAAACACCAGCACAGTGCTGTGCGGGTCGATGGCGCGGTACCAGGTGGTGTATTCCTGGCAGTCCGGCTGCGGCAGGTCGTTCAGCGCGAGCTGCTCACGCAGCCAGCGGGTGCGCGCCGGAAAGACGCACTGGGCATGCTTGTCGCCCAGGCTGGCCGGGGCGTATAGCGCCTGCACCGTGGCTTGCAGTTCGCGGTCCGGGTGATGGGCGCCGTCCTCGGCGAGGAAGAAGGCGTCATCGTCCACATAGCTGCGCCAGCCGCCGAGCGTGCCGGTCTCGTAGTGGCCGAGGGCGATCCAGTAGGGGGTCGAAGCCAACTGTTGCAGGCGTGCCGGGTCGAGCTGCGGTGCGGCATGAAGCGGGGCACTGGCGATGAGCGCCAGGGAGGCGAGGCGTTTGAGCATGTCGGGCAACTACGTCTGGATGATGCCGAAGGTGGATGAGCCGTACCCGCCCCGGTATCGGGGCGGGACAGGCGGGACTCAGGCCTCGGTGGCGTACTTGGCCAGGCGCGGGTCGCTCTTGAGGACCGCGAGGGTGTTGCTGTGGACGGTTTCGGCCGTCACGTCGGCACTGCTGAAGATCTCGCTGAAGTGCTGGTGGGTGACCGTGGCGAAGTGCGCGCGGTCTTCGGGCGCCACGCCCAGGACCACGGCATAGGTGGTCAGGGCTTCGCCCTGGCCCTTGGCCATGTCTTCGGAGAGTTCGTTCATCATGCCGTTCATGGCGAACCAGGATTTGCCGCCGTAGGTCAGGGCCGCCTTGGTCGAGCAGCCGTTGGTGCCCGAGGTCATGCCGAAGGTCGCATTGCCGGACGTGCCGTTGGTGGTGGATGCCAGGAAGTGGGCCGGTGTGCCGCGCTGGCCCTCGAACAGCAGGTTGCCCCAGCCGCAGTTGGGTCCGCCAGGCGCTTCTGCCATGGCATTGATCGAAACTGCGGTGAACAGAGTACCCAGAAGAATCCGTTTCATAGCGTTGTTCTCTTTCTCAGTAGACGTACCAATGGTCAGGGTTCTGGCAAGCCGGTTGCCAGGTCGGGAAAGCAAATACGCCCACCCGCGCAGGTTGGAGTTTAGGCACGATCCAAAGGTTGCGTTGTTTATTGCGAAAAATTGCTTGCGAAATCGTTGGGGTTGGACTGCGACATAAAGTCCCGGCAAGCCTTGCAAGCAGCGCGTTGGCGGCGCCAGAATGCCTTTCATCCGCCCCGCCGAAGTAAGGAAACCCAATGCCCGATCCTGTCGCCTCGCGCCTGCGTCTTGCGCCCGAAGCCCTGACCCGGCGTTTCTCCGCCGAGCAGTTCGCTTTTTCCACCACCGACGATCTGGAGCCGTTCCGAGGGGTCCTGGGCCAGGAGCGTGCCGTCGAGGCCCTGCAGTTCGGCGTGGCCATGCCGCGCCCCGGATACAACGTGTATGTCATGGGCGAGCCCGGCACCGGGCGCTTCTCGTTCGTCAAGCGCTACCTCAAGGCCGAGGGCAAGCGCCAGCAGACCCCGGCCGACTGGGTCTACGTCAACAACTTCGACGAGACCCGCGAGCCCCGCGCCCTGGAGCTGCCGGCCGGCAGCGCCAGCGAATTCATCGCCGACATGAACGGTTTGATCGACAACCTGCTGGCCACCTTCCCGGCGGTGTTCGAGCACCCCACCTACCAGCAGAAGAAAGGGGCCATCGATCGCGCCTTCAACCAGCGCTATGACCGTGCCCTGGACGTGATCGAGCGGGCCTCGCTGGAAAAGGACGTGGCCCTGTACCGCGATGCCAGCAATGTCGCCTTCACCCCCATGAGCGACGGCAAGGCCCTGGACGAGGCCGAGTTCGCCCAGTTGCCCGAGGAAGTCCGCGAGCGCTTCCACGAAGACATCGCCGCGCTGGAGGAGCGCCTCAACGAGGAACTGGCCAGCTTGCCCCAGTGGAAACGCGAGTCGAACAACCAATTGCGCCAGCTCAACGAAGAGACCATCACCCTGTCTCTGCAGCCGCTGCTGGCGCCGTTGTCGGAGAAGTACGCGGAAAACGCGGCGGTCTGCGCCTACCTGCAATCGGTGCAACTGAACCTGCTGCGCACCGTGGTCGAGCAACTGGTCGACGACAGCAAGCCTGACGCCGTGGCGCGCAAGATGCTCGAGGAGCAGTACGCGCCGAGCCTGGTGGTCGGCCACCACGCCAACGGCGGCGCGCCGGTGGTGTTCGAGCCGCACCCGACCTACGACAACCTGTTCGGCCGTATCGAATACAGCACCGACCAGGGCGCGCTGTACACCTCCTACCGCCAGCTGCGCCCAGGCGCGTTGCACCGGGCCAATGGTGGCTTCCTGATTCTCGAGGCGGAGAAGATGCTCGGCGAGCCCTTCGTCTGGGACGCCCTCAAGCGCGCCTTGCAGTCGCGCAAGCTGAAGATGGAGTCGCCGCTGGGCGAACTGGGCCGGGTCGCCACCGTGACCCTGACGCCGCAGATGATCCCGCTCAACGTCAAGCTGGTGATCATCGGTTCGCGCCAGCTGTACTACGCCCTGCAGGACCACGACTCGGACTTCCAGGAGATGTTCCGGGTCCTGGTGGACTTCGACGAGGACATGCCCCTGGTCGAAGAGAACCTGGAGCAGTTCGCCCAGTTGCTTCGCACACGCACCAACGAAGAGGGCATGGCCCCACTGACCAGCGACGCGGTGGCGCGGCTGGCCACCTACAGCGCTCGCCTGGCGGAAAACCAGTCGCGCCTGTCGGCACGCATCGGCGACCTGTTCCAGTTGGTCAGCGAAGCCGACTTCATCCGCCAACTGGCCAGCGACGAAATGACCGATGCCGGGCACATCGAGCGGGCGCTCAAGGCCAAGGCCACGCGCACCGGGCGGGTGTCCCAGCGGGTGCTCGACGACATGCTCGCCGGGATCATCCTGATCGACACCGAAGGGGCGGCCATCGGCAAGTGCAACGGCCTGACCGTGCTCGAGGTCGGCGACTCGGCGTTCGGTATGCCGGCGCGAATCTCCGCCACGGTCTACCCGGGCGGCAGCGGGATCGTCGACATCGAGCGTGAGGTCAACCTCGGCCAGCCGATCCACTCCAAGGGGGTGATGATCCTCACCGGCTACCTGGGCAGCCGCTACGCCCAGGAGTTCCCCCTGGCGATCTCGGCGAGCATCGCCCTGGAGCAATCCTATGGTTACGTCGACGGCGACAGCGCCTCGCTCGGCGAGGTCTGCACCTTGATCTCGGCGTTGTCCCGCACGCCGCTCAAGCAGTGTTTCGCTATCACCGGCTCGATCAACCAGTTCGGCGAGGTGCAGGCAGTGGGGGGCGTCAACGAGAAGATCGAAGGCTTCTTCCGGCTGTGCGAGGCACGCGGGCTGACCGGCGAGCAGGGCGTGATCATTCCGCGCGCCAACGTCGCCACCTTGATGCTCGATGAGCGGGTGCTGCGGGCGGTCGAGGCCGGGCGTTTCCATGTCTATGCCGTCAGCCAGGCCGACGAGGCCTTGAGCCTGCTGGTGGGCGAGGAGGCCGGCGCGCCGGACGCGCAGGGCCAGTTCCCCGAGGGCAGCGTCAATGCGCGGGTGGTGGAGCGCCTGCGCGAGATCGCCGAGATGGTCAGCGAGGAAGACATCAAGGAGGCGGAGAAAGAGCGGCTGGAGGAGGCGCTGGCCCAGGCCAAGCCTGCCTGAGTCAATAAAACGGCGCTGGCGGCCATGTGCTACCGTTCAGCGCCGGTTTTCCAGCCTGGGCGCGGGTCTTCTATGCTGGTTTTTAAGGACGGTATCAGCGTTCAGGATGGAGACAGCCTGAGGTTCAGGCTGAACAAGGCTTCACAGAGGGGACGCCGCCATGCGCAACCTCAGCCTCACCCGCCAGTGCCTGGGCCTGGTGACCCGCATCGAATGCAGCATTCGTCCATTGGCCGGTGACAACGGCATGTGGACGCTGCTCTTCGCCGCCGGCATGGCCGGTGAACAACCCTCTGCGATCAAGGCCCAGGGCCCGTTCCATGGCCCGCTGGTGGCCGAGTCGGTGCTCAATGCCATCGTCGACAGCCTCACCTTGCATGGCTACCAGGTCGCCGATGATCCGCAGATCTGGTGCCTGCACCTGCAGGCGCAATTGCGCCGGATCAATGGCGAGCGCTGTCGCAACCTGGGGGATTACCAGTTTCATCCGGAGACCTGAGCAGGCGCTGTCCGCTGCCAAGTGGGGCCGCTTCGCGCCCCATCGCCGGCAAGGCAGCCCCAATACCGCTTGACCGACTGGCATCGGGGCGAGCCCGTGCAATGCAAGATGTCGGTCTTTTGCTTATACTCGCGCTCGCTTTTCTAGCCTTCTGACGAGTCCCTATCCTCCATGGAACGTATCCTCGAAAATGCGATGTATGCCTCGCGCTGGCTGCTCGCCCCGATCTATTTCGGCCTGTCCCTGGGCCTGCTGGCGCTGGCACTGAAATTCTTCCAGGAAGTCATCCACGTCCTGCCCAATGTCTTTTCCCTGAGCGAGGCCGACCTGATCCTGGTCATCCTGTCGCTGATCGACATGTCGCTGGTCGGCGGCCTGCTGGTGATGGTGATGATCTCCGGCTACGAGAACTTCGTCTCGCAGCTGGACATCGACGACAACAAGGAGAAGCTCAACTGGCTGGGCAAGATGGACTCCTCCTCGCTGAAGATGAAGGTCGCCGCCTCCATCGTGGCGATTTCCTCGATCCACCTGCTGCGGGTGTTCATGGATGCCCAGAACATCTCCACCGACTACCTGATGTGGTACGTGATCATCCACATGACTTTCGTCATCTCGGCGTTCGTCATGGGTTACCTGGACAAGGTCACCAAGCACTGACCGATGGCCGACCCCGGCGAGCCCTCCACCGCCCGTCCGTTGCGAAACGGACGGGCGGTCGCGTTCATGGCTTGTGCTTTCCCGGCAGCTGTACGAAAAATGATCGGACATGCGTGGTTCCCGTAGCGAGGTGCGCCCATGAACCTGCATCAGCTCAACGTCGAGGCCAGGGCCGGCCATGTCGATGAACTCAACCTTATCGCCATCGAAGGTGGCGACTACCTCCTCGAGGCGCGGGTCAAGGGCCGTGCCCATCCCCTGGCCGACAACCGTGGACAGCGACTGCGGGTGCACTGCGTGGAAGATGCGCGCAACCTCCTGCAATCGCTGCCGATGCTGTCGATGAACCTGGTGCACTGGTCGGTGCAGGACGAAATGTGTGGCATGAGCGTGCAGTCGGACGACGACCTCAAGGTGCCGATTTCCCAGCGTTCGGCTTGGTAAGCTGCCTGGCGCAGCCCCAGTGTGCTAGGCTGCTCGCCCTTTTCATCAAGGGCGCGGCTTCATTGCGCCCTGCAGCGGAGCAAGCCAATGTCCGAACTCAACCTGTCCACCGACGAAACCCGCGTCAGCTACGGCATCGGCCGTCAGCTGGGCGGCCAGCTGCGTGACAACCCGCCGCCGGGCGTCAGCCTGGAGGCCATCCTGGCCGGTCTGAGCGATGCCTTCAACGGTGCCGACAGCCGTGTCAGCGAAGCCGACCTGTCGGCCAGCTTCAAGGTCATCCGTGACCTGATGCAGGCCGAGGCCGCAGCCAAGGCCGAAGCCGCTGCTGCCGCCGGCAAGGCCTTCCTGGCCGAGAATGCCAAGCGCGAAGGCATCACTACCCTGGCGTCGGGCCTGCAGTACGAAGTGCTGAACACCGGCGAGGGCGCCAAGCCGTCCCGCGAGGACAACGTGCGCACCCACTACCACGGCACCCTGATCGATGGCACCGTGTTCGACAGCTCCTACGAGCGCGGCCAGCCGGCCGAGTTCCCGGTCGGCGGCGTGATCGCGGGCTGGACCGAAGCCCTGCAACTGATGAACGCCGGTAGCAAGTGGCGCCTGTACGTGCCGAGCGAGCTGGCCTATGGCGCCCAGGGCGTTGGCAGCATCCCGCCGCACAGCGTGCTGGTGTTCGACGTCGAGCTGCTCGACGTTCTGTAATACCTCTGGGGCCGCTTCGCGGCCTTATCGTGGGCAAGCTCGCTCCCACAAGGCCCTGCAAATCGCATCATGTGCGATCGACGCGGCCCCTGTGGGAGCGGGCTTGTCCGCGAATAATGGGCTGCAAAGCCCCATCGGCCGACACACCCTCAGTTCCAATCCGTCCCTCCAGGGCGCAATGCCCGCGCATAGCAGAACAGGAACAGGTTGCGCACCAGTTCCTTGAGCACCACCGGCTCGCTTGAATTCAGCCCATTGAGGTCCAGGTCGCCCTGGTCGCGCAGTTCGTCGAGCGCGTCTTCCTCGAGCACGGCACAGACCTCGCCGGTCTCGCGGTGCAGGATACGTAGGTAGGGGTGTGGCCGGTCCAGCCAGGCGTCGATCAGATAGGTCATGGCTATTCTCCATTGGATAGCGACTCCAATGAGAATAATTCTTATTATCAGAATAGCAAGCCCCTATTGGCGGAATTCTTCCGAATGGGGCAGGGGCCCTGTTGCAGGACCTGTCAGGGCCGCCGCGCCGGCAGCCCCGAGTGGCAGTGCATCAGACCTTGCGCACGAACTCCGACTTCAGCTTCATGGCGCCGATGCCGTCGATCTTGCAGTCGATGTCGTGGTCGCCATCGCACAGGCGGATGTTCTTGACCTTGGTACCGACCTTGACCACCAGGGACGAGCCCTTGACCTTGAGGTCCTTGATCACGGTAACGGTATCGCCGTCCTGGAGGATGTTGCCTACCGAGTCCTTCTTCACCACCTCGTCGCTGACGGCTTCGGCTTCGCCGCTGGCCGACCATTCGTGGGCGCATTCGGGACAGATCAGTTGGGTGCCATCCTCATAGGTGTATTCGGAGTTGCATTTGGGGCAGGGTGGCAGAGTGCTCACGGGGGTTCCTTAAACAGACGGGCGGTTAAAGACGCATATTGTATAAGGTTTTGTCTGCCAGGTGTGTGCCGCCTGTGCAAATGCATTCGCGGGCAAGCCCGCTTCCACAGGGGCCGCATTGGCCTTGTAGAAGCGGGCTTGCCCGCGAATGGAGTTTTTCGGTGTGGTCAGTGGGTACGGGCGACCGCGAACTCGCTCAGCTCGACCAGGGCATCGCGATACTCGCTGGCCGGCAGCACTTCCAGGCAGGCGATGGCGCGGGCGACGTAGTCACGTGCCAGCTGCGCGGTGTAGTCCAGGGCGCCGGAGGTTTCGACCGCAATGCGGATCTGCTCCAGGTCTTCCAGGCCGCCCTTCTGGATCGCCTGGCGTACCAGCGCAGCCTGTTCGGGCGTGCCTTCGCGCATGGTGTAGATCAGCGGCAGGGTCGGCTTGCCCTCGGCCAGGTCGTCGCCGACGTTCTTGCCCAGGGTCTGCGAGTCGCCCTTGTAGTCCAGCAGGTCGTCGACCAGCTGGAAGGCGACCCCAAGGTGGTCGCCGAAGGTGCGCAGCGCCTCGCGCTGTTCGTCGGTGCCTTCTGCCAGCGCGGCGGCGCTGTGGGTCGAGGCCTCGAACAGCATCGC
The DNA here is from genome assembly GCF_040984075.1 of Pseudomonas sp. I2. Classification (NCBI taxonomy): domain Bacteria; kingdom Pseudomonadati; phylum Pseudomonadota; class Gammaproteobacteria; order Pseudomonadales; family Pseudomonadaceae; genus Pseudomonas; species Pseudomonas sp. I2. Next base: position 27,313 of record NZ_JBCGFQ010000042.1, on the reverse strand, counting down.
GGTCTTGCCGCGGATGACCTCCATGTATACCGCTTCGCTGGTGCTGGCATCGCGTACCCGCGACAGTTGCAGCACTTCGCCCTCGGCGATGACCCGGGTGGCCTTGGAGAGGATCTGCATGACCGGCATCGAGCCGAGCTCAACCATCATCTCGAACGAGCGCGAATAGAGGAAGTCGCCCACCAGCACGCTCGGCGCGTTGCCCCACAGGGCGTTGGCGGTGGAGCGGCCGCGGCGCATGCCGGACATGTCGACCACGTCGTCGTGCAGCAGGGTGGCGGTGTGCAGGAACTCGATGGTCGCCGCCAGCAGGCGCAGGTCGTCGCCTTCGCGGCCCAGGGCCTTGCCGCACAGCAGCACCAGCAGTGGGCGCAGGCGCTTGCCGCCGGCGGAGGTGATATAGTCGCCGATCTTCGATACCAGCGGCACGCGCGAGGTCAGCTGCTTCTTGATGATCTCGTCGACGGCGCTGAAATCGTCAGCCACCGCGCGGTAGAAGGATTGGGGTTGCATCGGCTGCTCCATTGAGGTTGCGCGGCATGCTAGGTCGCGGGTCCCGGTGTGTCAAGGCGCGCTGCCCGCGGGCCGGGGGCGGGACTTGCAAGGTAATCAGCGGTTGCGTACAATCGCGCACCCTAACTTTCCTGGGCAGCACCTGCCTTACGCAATTGCACCGGGCCGTTCCAGCCCAGTGCAGCCATGCCAGCCAATACTCTTTCCTATAAAGCGCTGGGTGAGCAGGATTATCGGAGAAATACCATGTCTTACGCAGTAATCGTTACCGGCGGCAAGCAGTACAAAGTCGCTGAAGGTGAATTCCTGAAGGTCGAGAAGCTGGAAGTCGCCACCGGCGAATCCGTGACTTTCGATCGCGTTCTGCTGGTCGCCAATGGCGACGACGTCACCATCGGCGCGCCAGTCGTCGAAGGTGCCAAGGTTGTGGCTGAAGTCGTTTCGCAAGGCCGTCACGACAAGGTCCGCATCATCAAGTTCCGTCGTCGTAAGCACCACATGAAGCGTATGGGCCACCGCCAGTGGTTCACCGAGATCAAAATCACCGGTATCCAGGCTTAATCCCCTAGATCCCCTGAATTTATTTGGAGAATTGAACCATGGCTCACAAGAAGGCTGGTGGTAGTACTCGTAACGGTCGCGACTCAGAATCGAAACGCCTTGGCGTGAAGATGTATGGCGGCCAGGTCATCAAGGCCGGCAACATCATCGTCCGCCAGCGCGGCACCCAGTTCCACGCCGGCTACGGCGTTGGCATGGGCAAGGATCACACCCTGTTCGCCAAGATCGAAGGCGTGATCAAGTTCGAGAAGAAGGGCGAGTTCGGCCGTCGCTATGTAAGCGTCGTCGCGGCCTGATCGCGAAGTCGCTGGAGAAGCCCCGTCATGCGACGGGGCTTTTTCGTTTGTGGTGAGCCTCTTGCAAAGCTGTTTGTATGGGCTGCTGGCGCTGGTGTTTACGGTCGTTACGGGGCCGCCGCGCTCATTTTTGCAAGAGCCTCATGTTTTTGAGTCATTCAGCTCGTCTGCCGACGAGAGGCGGTTTCTATGAAGTTTGTTGACGAAGTATCGATCCGGGTCAAGGCCGGTGACGGCGGCAATGGTTGCATGAGCTTCCGCCGCGAGAAGTTCATCGAGAACGGTGGCCCCAACGGTGGTGACGGTGGCGATGGCGGTTCGGTGTTCATGGTCGCCGACGAGAACCTCAACACCCTGGTCGATTACCGCTACACCCGCCACTTCGAGGCCCAGCGTGGCGCCAACGGCGGCAGCACCGACTGCACCGGCAAGAAGGGCGATGACCTGGTCCTGCGCGTGCCGGTCGGCACCACGGTGATCGACGCCGGTACCCAGGAGATCATCGGCGACCTGGTCACCCCCGGCCAGAAGCTGCTGGTCGCCCAGGGTGGCTGGCATGGCCTGGGCAACACCCGCTTCAAGTCCAGTACCAACCGTGCGCCGCGCCAGACCACGCCAGGCAAGCCGGGCGATCAGCGCGACCTGAAGCTCGAGCTCAAGGTCCTGGCCGACGTTGGCCTGCTGGGCCTGCCCAACGCGGGCAAGAGCACTTTCATTCGCTCGGTCTCGGCGGCCAAGCCGAAGGTCGCCGACTATCCCTTCACCACCCTGGTACCGAACCTGGGCGTGGTCAGTGTCGACCGCTGGAAGAGCTTCGTCATCGCCGACATCCCTGGCCTGATCGAAGGTGCCTCCGACGGTGCCGGCCTGGGGATCCGCTTCCTCAAGCACCTGGCGCGTACCCGCATCCTCCTGCACCTGGTCGACCTGGCGCCACTGGACGGCAGCAGCCCGGCCGATGCCGCCGAGGTGATCGTCAACGAGCTCACCCGCTTCAGCCCCTCGCTGACCGAGCGTGAACGCTGGCTGGTGCTGAACAAGTCGGACATGGTCATGGACGACGAGCGCGACGAGCGAGTCAAGGAAGTGGTCGAGCGCCTGCAGTGGGAAGGCCCGGTCTACGTGATCTCGGCCATCTCCAAGCAGGGCACCGAGCAGCTCAGCCACGACATCATGCGCTACCTCGAAGACCGCGCCGACCGCCTGGCCAACGACCCGGCCTATGCCGAGGAACTGGCCGAGCTCGACCAGCGCATCGAGGACGAGGCCCGCGCCCAGTTGCAAGCCCTGGACGACGCCCGCGCCCTGCGCCGCAGCGGCGTCAAGAGCGTGCACGACATCGGCGACGATGACGACTGGGATGATGACGAGGACGACGGGGACGGCCCGGAAATCATTTACGTGCGCGACTGACCGGTTGCAGTACACTAAACGCCGCTCTCTGGAGCGGCGTTTTGGTATCTACGGTATCTACAGATTCGACATAGGTTGGAAGAGAAGATGCGAAGCAAGGTGACAGGCGCCAAGCGCTGGGTCGTGAAGATCGGCAGCGCCCTGCTGACGGCGGATGGCAAGGGGCTGGACAGCGGCGCCATGGCCGTCTGGGTCGAGCAGATGGTCGCGCTGCGGGAGGCAGGCGTGGAGTTGGTGCTGGTTTCCTCCGGGGCCGTGGCCGCTGGCATGAGCCAGCTGGGCTGGGCCAAGCGACCGAGTGCGATGAACGAGTTGCAGGCTGCTGCCTCGCTCGGCCAGATGCGCCTGGTGCAGGCCTGGGAGTCGAGCTTCGGCCAGCATGGCAAGCACACCGCGCAGATTCTCCTGACCCATGACGACCTGTCCGACCGCAAGCGCTACCTCAACGCCCGCAGCACCCTGCGCACCCTGGTGGACCTGGGCGTGGTGCCGGTGATCAACGAGAACGACACCGTGGTCACCGACGAGATTCGCTTCGGCGACAACGACACCCTGGCGGCCCTGGTGGCCAACCTGGTAGAGGCCGACCTGCTGGTGATCCTCACCGACCGCGACGGCATGTTCGACGCCGACCCACGCAACAACCCCGACGCCCAGCTGATCTTCGAGGCCCGCGCCGACGACCCGAGCCTCGATGCCGTGGCAGGCAGCTCCGGCGGCGCGCTGGGCCGTGGCGGCATGCAGACCAAGCTGCGCGCCGCACGCCTGGCTGCGCGTTCCGGCGCCCACACCATCATCGTCGGTGGGCGTATCGAGCGTGTGCTGGACCGGCTCAAGGCCGGCGAGCGCCTGGGTACCCTGCTGTCGCCCGAGCGCGGCATGCTCGCCGCGCGCAAGCAATGGCTGGCCGGTCACCTGCAGACACGCGGCACCCTGGTGCTCGATGCCGGTGCCGTGCGGGCCCTGCGCGAGGATAACAAGAGCCTGTTGCCGGTCGGCGTGAAGACCGTGCAGGGCAGCTTCCGCCGTGGCGAGATGGTGGTCTGCGTCGGCCCGGACGGCCAGGAAGTGGCCCGTGGCCTGGCCAACTACAGTGCCCTGGAGGCACAGAAGATCATCGGCCAGCCTTCTGACGCCATCGAAGGGTTGCTCGGCTACATCGCCGAGCCGGAGCTGGTGCACCGCGACAACCTGGTTCTGGTCTGAGGAGCGCACCGTGCTGAAAAGGATGTTTGCCGTGGCCGCCCTGGCGCTGCCGATGCTGGCCGGGGCCGAGGAGATCGGCCAGGTCTCCACGGTGTTCAAGTTCGTCGGGCCCAACGACCGTATCGTGGTCGAGGCGTTCGACGATCCCAAGGTCGAGGGCGTGACCTGCTACCTGTCGCGGGCCAAGACCGGCGGCCTGAAGGGTGGCCTGGGGTTGGCCGAGGACCGTGCGGAGGCGTCGATCGCCTGCCGCCAGGTGGGGCCGATCAACTTCAAGGGTGAGCTCAAGGAGGGCGAGGAGGTGTTCAAGGAACGCACCTCGCTGGTGTTCAAGACCATGCAGGTGGTGCGCTTTCTCGACAAGAAGCGCAATACGCTGGTGTACCTGGTGTACAGCGACCGGCTGATCGAAGGCAGCCCGCAGAATGCGGTGACGGCGATTCCGATCGTGCCGTGGGCCCAGTGATACCGGGTCGAGGGCGGGGAGGCCTTCGGCCTCCATTCGCGGGCAAGCCCGCTCCCACAAGTTCGGCGTTGGCCATCTGGTAGTGGGGCCGCGAAGCGGCCCCGGTTACCCCCATCTCAGGCCAGTTCCTCGGCCTGATCCTCACGAACGATCGCCTTCACCTCATCCCGGCGGCTGATGAACTTCCAGTCCGCCTCGTCGATGTAGATACCGTTCGGCCCGCTGCCGCCTTCCAGGTCGATCGCCACCCGCGCCGACACCTGCGGCTTCACGCTCGCCAGGATCGGCACGAAGCCTAGTTGCTGGCTGGTCTCCAGCAGCGCGGCCTGGTTGCGCTCGTCGATGTCCGCCGCCTCGTCGAGGTAGTAGGGCAGGCGGATGCGGCCGGCCAGGTCGCGGTCCATCAGGTGCAGCAACAGGTACATGTTGGTCAGCGCCTTGATGGTCATGGTGGTGCCGTTGGACGCCGCGCCATCGATGTCGGCGTGGATCACCGGCTGGCTGTTGATCTTGGTGATCTCGAAGGCCAGCTCGAACAAGTCCTTCAGGCCCAGCTGGTTGTGGTTGGCCGCCACCAGCCGCGCCAGGTACTCCTTGGCCTCTTCGTTCTTGTGATCCTGCTCGGCGCTCTGGGTCAGGTCGAACACTGACAGGGTCTCGCCTTCCTCGTACTGGCCGGCGCTGTGGATGATCTGGTCGATGTGCTTGAGCGCTTCCTTGTTCGGCGCCAGGACCACGCGGAAGCTCTCCAGGTTGGACACCTGGCGCTTGTTGATCTCGCGGTTGAACAGGGCCAGTTGGTGCTCCAGGCTGTCGTAGTCGCTGCGGATGTTGCGCAGTGTCCGGGCGATGTCGGTGACTGCGGCGCGGCGTGCCTTGGCCAGGGTCAGGGCCTCTTCGGTGCGGTGCGAGTAGGCGTTGATCAGCAGTTGCAGGCGGCGCTCCATGTCGTCTTCGCTGTCGAACTTGGCCACGCCCTTGAGGCGTACCTGGGCGTACAGCGCCTCGATCTGGTTGTCCACCCGCTGCAGGGCCTGCCAACTGTCCTGGTAGTCGTTGAGCAGTGGCAGCAGGTTGTCCATGGAGTCGTCGACCGCCTCCATGAAGGGCGTGCCGAAGGGCAGGTCGGCCGGCAGCAACTGGCGACGGCGCAGGGCGTCGTCGAGGGTGCGCTGCTTGGCTTCCAGGTCGGCGATCTGCCGGCCCACCAGTTGCAGCTTGGCCGACAGCTGCTGGACGCGCTCGGTGAAGGCGTCGCTGGAGCGCTTGAGCTCGTCCTGGGCAGCTTCCAGTTGCGCCAGTTGCTCGAGCTTTTCCGGCTCTTCGGCGCTCAGGGTCTCGGTGCGGCGGAAGTCCTCCAGGGCCTTCTGCGCATCCAGCACCTGCTGGTACAGGGCCTCGGTCTGCGCCTTGCTGGCGGCACGGTCGAGGGCCACGGCCTGTTGGGTCTTGAGCTGCTTGAGCTCTTTTTCCAGGCGTTCTTTCTGGTCGCGCAGGGCGGCGCGGTCGGCCAGGGCCTGCAGGGCCGGCGGATCGATGTGCGACAGGTCGATGGCCAGGCCCGGGGCCTCGAAGCGCTCGCCCTTGAAGCCGTCGAGCACGGCCTCCAGGGTTTTCACCCACAGGTCGCTGTCGTCCAGCTCGATGCCGCGCTCGCCCAGCGGCAGGCTGAACAGCGCGCCGTTGAACAGGCGCATCAGGCGGTCCACATCCTGCTGGGAGAACTCCTCGCGCAGGCGGGCGTAGCTGTTGTTGTCGGCGTGGTCGAGCTGCTGCCTGACCTGCTTGAGGCGTTTTTCCAGGTCGCGCACGCGCTCGTCCAGGTCCTCGGCGGAGAACTGCCGCGACTGGGCCAGGGCGCCGGCCAGTTCGTCATGGGCGTCCTTGGCCGCCAGCAACTGCTGCTCCAGGACCTTGACGTCGTCGACCAGGGCGAAGCGGTGCTTGAGTACCGACAGTTCGCCGAGCCAGCGCTGGATGCCGGTGATCTCGCGCTCCAGGCGCATCAGCTCCTGGGTGCCGCTGCGCTGGTCGTTCTGCAGGCTGTCCTGCTCGTTGCGGTAGTGCTCGGCCTGGATGACCAGCTCTTCCTTGCGCGCCATGGCGTAGTCCTGCCAGGTGCCCAGCAGGTTGTCGAGCAGCGGCGAGAGGCGGTGCAGCTTGCCGCGCAGGATGTCGCGCTGGGCCACGCCGCCGGCCAGTGCCTCGACCAGCGGGCCTGCGGCGACCAGGGCGTTGTAGTCCTGCTCCATGCGGCGCACGTCGCGGAAGGCTTCCTCGCAGGCGGCGATGTAGTCGACGCTGCCCGAGCGCAGGCTGTGCTCGAAGGCATCGAGGAACAGCTGCTTGAGCTTGGCTGCGGTGATCTCGCGCATGTGCAGCAGGTTGATGAACAGGGCACGGAAGGTCTTCAGGCTCTGCTCGCTGGTCGAGCGCAGCGGGATCAGGGTCAGGTCCAGCGGCACCGAGGTGTGGCCGCCGACCAGCAACCGGCGCAGTTCGTCCGGCTTGAGCTCGTAGGCCTTCAGGCCGTGGCGCTCGAGGTTGGTGAACAGTTCTTTCTGGCGCAGGCAGGTGTCGTCTTTCTGGTAGTGCGCCAGGTCCAGTTGGCCCTGGTAGGCGAAGAACTGGTGGCCGAAGCCGCCGCCCGGGCCACGACCGACCACACCGATCACGTGCGGACCGTGGGGCAGGTTCAGTTCGCAGAGGATGTAGCTGGTGTCGCTGGCGAAGTAGAAGCGGCGCGACTGCTCCAGGCTGTACTTGCCGAAGCTCATGTCGGACATGCGCGCCAGGATCGGGAACTGCAGGGCGTTGATCGAGGCGGACTTGCCCAGGTTGTTGGCGCCGTAGACCGACAGCGGGTGCTCCAGGGGGAACAGGCCCAGGCTGTAGCCGGCGGTGTTGAGCAGTGCGAAGCGGCGGATGCCGTAGCGTTCCTGGCTCATGCGTCAATCTCCTGTTGCTCTTCGCGGATGGCCCGGGCCAGGGCTTCTTCCTCGCTTTCCTCGGCCTCGAAGGGGGTCAGGTCGAGCGGGTCGTCGGTACGGTTGAGTTCTTCCGGGCTTTCTTCCTCGACCAGTACCGGCGTCGGCAGCGGCAGGTCGCTGTGCAGGCTGGCGGCCAGGTCGCGGTCCTGCTGGACCGACAGGCAGACGTCGAGGAAGCGGTGCATCGGTGGCAGGAAGCGGTAGATGCCGCCTTCCTCGTGGGCGAAGCCCAGCTGGGTCATGCGCCGCAGGATCTTCTCCTCCAGCTCGTCGACCGTCTGCACCTCGGCCTGGATGAACAGGTCGCGGTATTTTTCCAGCAGCGATGGCAGCTCGTCGCGGCCAATGCTGCCGCCATCGAGCACGGCCATCGGGTCGCGGCCCTGGTCGGCCAGGTGCTCGACCAGGATGAAGGTGAACAGCGACAGCCGCTGGGCGGTCTTGTTGACCTGGGCGGCAGCCTGTTCGGGGACGAAGTAGTAGAAACCGCGGGTGTCGCACACCAGCTCGAAGCCCAGGGCCTTGAACAGGGTGCGGTACTGGTCCTGGAAGTTCGACAGCTGGGCGTACAGCTCAGGGTCGCGGCGGCTGATATGGAAGCCCTTGAACAGCTCGCGGAAGATCGGCGCGAGCTGGGACAGTTCGGAAAGATCAAGATGCATGGGCTGGGCTCGCGTTGGATTCGGGCGTGGCCGCGGGCGTGGTTTCGCGGCTGGAGGTCAGGGCGAAGGAGCGCAGGCTGACCAGGTGTTCGCGGGTGGTGTACTCGCGCCGGTCGAGGCGCTCGCGGTTGAAGCGCTTCTCCCGCGACAGGCGTGAGAACCAGTACAGCAGCTCGTCGGTGGCGCCTTCGGGTTCCTGCTCCAGCAACCAGACCATCAGGTCCGGCAGGGGCAGGGCGTCCTCGCAGCGCTCGAGCATTTCCTTGACCGTGCGCGGTGCGCGCGGCAACGGGCCCTTCTGGGTCTTGTGCGCCTTGGGGAAGCGCGCCGGTTTCGGTTCGAAGCGGGCCAGGGCATAGACGTAGGCCTCGACCTGGCTGGCACTGCCGAGGAAGGTGCTCTGCGGCCGGGTGAACAGTGGCATGGCCGCGTGGGGCACGGCGTCGATGCCCTTGCGGCGGATCACCGACAGGGCCAGGGCGGCGCCGCGGGTCACGGCATTGTGCCGGCGCGCTTCTTCGCGCAGCGGCAGCAAGAGCTCGCGGGCATGGCGCAGGGTCAACTGGGCGCTGGTCTGCATCTCGAGGATGCGCGCGTGGGTGCGCAGCAGCATGTCGTCGTCGACCAGGTGGCCCAGGCGCGCCTGCTCGCCGAGCAGGCGCAGCAGCACGGTCTCGACCTTGCGCACGCCCTGCTCGAAGGCACCGTCGGCGTTGACCAGTTGGATCATCGGCTCGACATACTCGTCCCAGGTCGCCAGGACCTCGGCGTAGCGTTGGCGCAGGGGGATCTGGCGGTTGCTGGTCTTGGCCCGTTCGGCCACGGCGACCAGCGCCTGCTCGTCGTTGTCGAGCTTCTTGAGCACGTCGCGCACGCGCATGTCGAGCAGGCGCAACTGGCGCGCCAGGTCGTCGCTGTCGCGGTTGTCGAAGGCGTCCTGGATATGCCCGGCCAGGCGCTCCAGGTGACGCAGGTAGGCCTCGATCTCCAGGCACAGGCCCAGGCGGTGTTCGCGGCGCAGGTAAGCGAGGAAGTCGTGGATCTGGGCGTTGAGCTCGAAGCGGTTCGGGCTCTTGGCCACCGGCACCAGGATATCCAGGCGGATCCACACATCGAGCAGCTGGGTGATGTCCTGCGGGGTACTCTCCACCTGCTGGCGGGCCAGTTGCTGGCGTAGTTCGACCAGGCTCAGGGTGCCCTGGTCGAAGCGCTCGCACAGCGGCTCGATCAGGGCCCAGTGTTCGGCTAGGGCGCGCAGGACGCGCTTGGGTTCGATCATTGGCGGGTCGACTCGTTGCCAAATAAAAGGGGCGATTGTACTGCATCCCGGGGGGAGGATTTCACCCCTTGGTCTGTAATGGTGGGTATCCGTTGCCAGTGCCGGCCCTTTCGCGGACAACAAATTTCCGTCGCCCAGTTGCGGCGCTCGATGGACAACAGCGGTAGAATGGCCGACTGACTTCTCCCCCCGGATGACCGTGCCTTGCTGACCGAGCCTCGCCGCCGCGCCTACCTTTCCGCCATGCAAGTGGTGCATTGGCTGCCGCGTGCCGAACTGCCGTTCGCCGCGCCGTCACGGCCCGAGCTGCTGTTGCCGCAGGCGCCGGTCGAGGTGCTCGAGTTCGAGGTCAAGCCCTCGGCGCCGGCGGCCCGCGAGGCGCCTGTCGCGCCCCAGGCCCGCCCCAGCGAGCGGCCGAAGATCGAAATTCCCCGCCCAGGCAGCGCGCCCAAGCCAGCCAGCAAGCCGGTCGAAGCCGAGGAGCAGGCGCCAGCGCCTCGTCCGACCCCGGTGCCGCCGCCGCGCTTCGCCCTGCAGCTGCTGCGCGCCGGTCACTGCCTGCTGTTGGTGGAATTGGCCACCGGCCAGCCGTTCCAGAGCCGCGACCCGTCGTACCTGCTGCTCAAGGACATGCTGCGCGCCGCCGGCCTGCCGGATGCCCCGCAGATCGTCGGCGAACCGGTGCGTTGGCCCCTGCTGGTACGCGGCAACATGGACCAGGGCCCGGAGGCGGCACGGGACTTCGTCCAGGCCTTCATCCAGGCCCGCCTGGAAGAAGCCCCGTGCACCTGCCTGTGGCTGGTCGGCCTGCCTGCGGTGCGCTTCGCCGGCCAGGCCGACGCCGAGGCCTACTACCAAGAACTCAAGGTCGAGGGCCTGGGCGATGCCTGGGCCCTGCCAGGCCTTGAACTGTTGATGGACGAGCCGCGGCGCAAGGCGGACGTCTGGCAAGCGATGCGCCGGCTGATGGCGCGCTGGAAGAGCGTTGAATGAGTGACTCGATCAGTTTCCGCCCGATGACCGAGGCGGATCTGGATGCCGTGCTTAAGATCGAATATGCCGCGTTCAGTCATCCCTGGACCCGTGGCATCTTCCAGGATGCGCTCAAGTCTTATGAAGTCTGGCTGATGTTCGAGGGGCAGCAGCAGGTCGGTCATGGCGTGATCAACGTGATCATCGACGAGGCGCACTTGCTCAACATCACCGTCAAACCGGAAAGCCAGGGCCGTGGCCTCGGCCTGCGCCTGCTCCAGCACCTGATGGCACGGGCCTACCAGCTCAATGGCCGCGAATGCTTCCTGGAGGTACGGGCCAGCAACCAGTCGGCCTATCGTCTCTACGAACGCTACGGATTCAACGAAATCGGCCGGCGCCGGGACTACTACCCGGTTGCCGGTGGGCGCGAAGACGCCCTGGTGATGGCCTGCACCCTGCTCGAAGAGTGACCTGGCGGGGGCTGGCCAAGTCACACAGGCATACCCTGATGAGGCAACGACCATGCATGACCTGCAGGAACTGATCGACAACAATGAGCGTTGGGCCGATGCGATCAAGCAGCGCGACCCGGACTTCTTCGCCAAGCTGGCCCGCCAGCAGGCGCCTGAATTCCTCTGGATCGGCTGCTCCGATGCCCGGGTGCCGGCCAACGAGATCGTCGGCATGCTGCCGGGCGACCTGTTCGTCCACCGCAACGTCGCCAACGTGGTGCTGCACACCGACCTGAACTGCCTGTCGGTGATCCAGTACGCGGTGGAGGTGCTCAAGGTCAAGCATATCCTGGTCACCGGTCACTACGGCTGCGGCGGTGTGCGTGCGGCCATGCAGGACCGCCAGCTGGGTTTGATCGACGGTTGGCTGCGCTCGATCCGCGACCTGTACTACGAGAAGCGCGCCGAGCTGGCCAAGCTGGACGGCGAGGAGGCCAAGGTCGACCGCCTGTGCGAATTGAACGTGATCCAGCAGGTGGCCAACGTGGCCCATACCAGCATCGTGCAGAACGCCTGGCATCGCGGGCAGGAACTGTCGATCCACGGGTGCATCTATGGCATCAAGGATGGTCGCTGGAAGAGCCTGGACACCACCATCAGTGGCTTCGCCCAGTTGCCGCCGCAGTATCGGTTGCGGCCGGTGGAGCAGGGCTGAGGGCCAGGCATGCGGCATTGGGGCGCGTAGCGGCCCCTCGAGAGGTCAGCCCGAAACCTCCGTGCGCGACACGCCATGCTTAACTCCTTGCCAGGGGCCGCCATAGTTGGAGCAAGGGGGAAAGGAATGAAAAGCACGAGGCTGCTGGCGTTGGCTGGGTGCTTGCTAATGGCAGGTATCGCCCAGGCCGACGAGCGCGACCTGTGGATGTTCGCCCAGTGGGCGGGGGATCACCAGACCCGCCCCTTCCGCCAGATGCTGGTGGATGCCCGGCTGTATGGCGTGGTGCCGATCCATCAACTGCTGCGCTCGGCCTCTGACTGGCGCCTGTGCCGTGCCTCGCCTTTCGCCGTGCCGCCGGCTACCCACTGGCCCCAGGTGCGTTCCACCCTGATGCTGCTCAAGACCCTCGGCGACCAGGGCATCCTGCGCCAGTTCGAAGTGGTCTCGGCCTACCGTGATCCCCGCCTGAACGCCTGCGCCGGTGGTGCGGTGGGCAGCGCCCATACCCGCGCCTTCGCCGTCGACCTGCTGCTGCCGGCCTGGGCCGACCCGAACCCGTTGTGCCGCTTCTGGCAGCAACACGGCCGAGCCTGGAACATGGGCCTGGGGCGCTACCCGTCCGGGCGTATCCACCTCGATACGGCGGGCTATCGGACCTGGGGTGGAGACGGCCGCTCGGGTTCGTCGTTCTGCGCCAAGCCCAGGTGAGCGAGACAAGCCTGGCACTCAGCCATCACCCATTCGACAAAGCACTGGCGCTTGCCACCATCATCCAGTGGGCGAGGGCTGAGCAGATGATAGGCCGAGCCGTCGCGCAGGAAGCCGAACGGCGCCTGGAGCTGTCCGCTGTCGAGCTCGTCGCGGACCATCAGTGCCGAGGCGATGGCCAGGCCCAGCCCGGCGCTGGCGGCCTGGACCGACAGGTAGAAATGTTCATAGTCACTGTGCGCGTCAGGGCGGGCCTGACGAGCGCTCAGGCGCAGCCAGGTGTTCCACGCGTCGGGGCGGGTGGTACTGTGCAACAGACGTTGCCCGTCGAGGCCATCGCCCATGCCTGGGCGGCCGACTGGGCCGATCCACTCGTCGCAGATCTTCAGGCTGTACAACTGGCGGTCCCAATGGAAGTCATCGCGCCGTAGCGCCAGGTCGACGCCGGTGCGGGTGAAGTCCAGCGGGCCACCGGCAGCCACCAGGTGCAGTTGCAGGCTTGGATGGGCGGCATGGAAACGGGGCAGCCGTGGGATCAGCCAGCGCATGGCGATGGTGGGTTCGCACGACAGTACCAGCACATTGTCGCGCGCCTGGGCCTGCAGGCGCTGCACCGTGCCGTCCAGTTGCTCGAAGATCGCCTGGGTGGTGCCGTGCAGCGCGCGGCCGGCGGGGGTGAGGAAGATCGCCCGATTGCGCCGTTCGAACAGTTCCACGCCGAGGCTTTCCTCCAGCAGCCGTACCTGGCGGCTGACTGCGCCATGGGTGACGTGCAGGCGCTCGGCGGCCCGTACGAAGCTCTCGGTTTCGGCAGCGATGTCGAAGTAGTGCAAGGCGGTCAATGGGGGCCGTTTCATGGGGTTGCCGTCGAATGCGCAATATTTTTGTGTGAAAAAAACTAGCGGATCAAGCGCACTATAAATCGATTTTTCCTTGTGGATAAGCCTTCGATAATCAGTGCCTCTGTGCCTTTTCATCGTCTATCGAGGAGCTTTTGCGTGAACGAACTGATTGCCGTGGCCCTGTTCACCGTGCTGGCTGTCATCAGCCCGGGGGCTGACTTCGCCATGGTCACCCGCAGCAGTTATGCACAGGGCCGCAAGGCCGGCCTGGCGGCCGCAGTGGGCATCGCTCTGGGGGTGCAGGTGCATGTGTGCTACACGGTGCTCGGCATCGCCGTGATCGTCAGCCAGAGCCCGGCTCTGTTCATGGTCATGAAGGTGGTGGGGGCGGGGTACCTCATCTACCTGGGCTACCAGTCGCTGACCAACACCACGCGCATCAGCCTCGAGGGCGTCGAGCAAGCCCGCACGAGCGCTCGGGCGGCGTTATGCACGGGGTTCCTGACCAATGCCCTGAACCCCAAGACCCTGTTGTTCGTGGTCAGTGCCTTTACCCAGGTGGTCCAGCCGGGCAGCCCATTGGCACTGGACTTCGCCTACGGCGCATTCATGTCCTTCGCTCACTGGCTGTGGTTCAGCCTGGTGGCGGTGTTCTTTTCCAGTGTGGCGCTGCGCAGGGCGATGATCGAACGGCAGCGGGTGGTCGACCGGGTGATCGGCGTGGCCTTGATCGGGTTGGGGGTGACGGTGGTGGTTGCGGGTGTGCGTTGAGAGATTGTCCATCACGTTGGGCTGCGAAGCGGCCCTACTAAATGGAAGCCTTAATCGACCGGCATTACGCGAATGGTTTTCGCAGGGCAAAAGAAAAAGGGCTTACCTTGCGGTAAACCCTTTTCGAAGATGGTGGCTACACAGGGACTTGAACCCCGGACACCGGCATTATGAATGCCGTGCTCTAACCGACTGAGCTATGTAGCCAAGTGGCGCGCATTATTCGCTTGAATCCCGATCCTGTCAACACCCCTTTCAAAAAAAATTTACGCGCTTTCAAACGCTTAGCCAGAAAGCCCGATCTTCAGCGGACGATCAGCCAATGACCGAGCACGTCGTGCAGTTGCAGGCGCTGGTCGTTGGCCAGGCGCTCGAGGCTTTCGGCGGGGCGGTCGAGGTTGAAGTCGCCGCTGACGCGTCGATAGGCGGTCTGCTCGTCCATCAGCCAGACCCGTCGGCCCAGGTAGCCGGCCAGGCGCTCCAGGACTTCGCCCAGGGGCGTGTCCTTGGCCAGCAGATGGCCGCTGCGCCAGGCGTCGGCTGCCTTGGCGTCGATCTTCTGCACCGGGTCGATGCGTGTATCGGTGAAGGTGACCCGCTCGCCGGCCGAGACCATGCGCTGCTCGCCGCCCTGGATGACCATGGCCTTGCCCTTGAGCACCACCAGTTCGTCATGGCCGGCATGACGGGCGATCATCAGGCGCGTGCCGAACACCTGGATGCGTGCTGCGTCGACCTGCACCTCCATGGCGCGCCCGTCGAGCATCACTTCCAGGTAGACCTGGCCCTGCACCAGCTGCAACAGGCGCGTGCGGCCACGCAAGTCGACGTTCATGGCACTGGCGCTGTCCAGGTGCAGGGTGGAGCCGTCGGCCAGGCGCAGGCTGCGGCGCTCGCCGCTGGCGGTGTGCAGCTCGCTGCCCAGGCGCTGCGCCAGTGGCCAGTAGAGGTAGGCCAGGCCCGCCAGCACCAGCAGGAACAGCACCGCCAGCCACGTGCCGGCCCGACTGCGACGCGCCTTGACTTGTCGGGGGCGTGGCCGTGCCGGAGGTGGCTGCAGCCGTTGCCAGTAGGCTTCCAGCTCGGCATAGGCCCGTGCGTTGTCGGGCTCCTGGCACCAGGCGCTGAACGCCTGGTGCAGCCGTTCGTCGCCACCGGGCTGGCGCAGGCGGGAAAACCATTCCAGCGCCTCCCGTTGGGGATCGGCCTGGATCTGCAAGGCGGGCATCGGGCTCATGGGATCTGCTCGCGGAAAGGGCGGTTTCGCCCAATGTTTACAGGGGTATAGAATTGAAGATGCTAAATATATTGAGAACCATTTACAAGTGCGTGTTTGATGAGCGCCATAAAAAGCTAGCTATGTATCTACTTGTTTCCGGATAATCGGATCCCAACTCGCGCACGCACGGATACCCAGCCCATGGCCATGAGCAGTGCCCAGACCACCAGCGCCGCCCCGCAGACGGCAGCGCAAGCCAACCCACTGGTGATGCGCATCATCGCCTTCTGCGCGCTGGCGCACCTGATCAACGACCTGATCCAGGCAGTGTTGCCAGCCATCTACCCGATGCTCAAGGCCAACTACGACCTGAGTTTCGCCCAGATCGGCATGATCACCCTGACCTTCCAGATCACCGCGTCGTTGCTGCAGCCCTGGGTCGGTTTCTTCACCGATCGCCGGCCGACGCCGAACCTGCTGCCGTTGGGCACCCTGTGTACCCTGGTGGGGATCGTCATGCTGGCCTTCGTCGGTAGTTTCCCGATGATCCTGTTGGCCTCGGCGCTGGTGGGCATCGGCTCCTCGACCTTCCACCCGGAGACCTCGCGTATCGCCCGCCTGGCCTCGGGTGGGCGCTTCGGCCTGGCGCAGTCGACCTTCCAGGTCGGTGGCAACGCAGGTTCGGCCCTTGGCCCATTGCTGGCGGCCGCCATCGTCATCCCCTTCGGCCAGACTCACGTGGCCTGGTTCGGTCTGGCCGGGCTGTTCTTCTTCGCCGTGACCTTGCTGCTGCGCCGCTGGTACCAGGGCCACCTCAACCAGTTCAAGGCACGCAAGGCCGCCCCGGCGAGCCACGGCATCTCCCGCCAGCGAGTGATCCTGGCGCTGGTGGTCCTGGGGCTGCTGGTGTTTTCCAAGTACTTCTACATGGCCAGCTTCACCAGCTATTTCACCTTCTACCTGATCGAGAAGTTCGGCGTGTCGGTGGCCAGTTCCCAGTTGCACCTGTTCCTGTTCCTCGGCGCGGTGGCGGCCGGCACCTTCTTCGGTGGGCCGATCGGCGACCGCATCGGGCGCAAGGCGGTGATCTGGTTCTCGATCCTGGGCGTGGCACCGTTCACCCTGGCGCTGCCCTATGCCGACCTGTTCTGGACCACCGTGCTCAGCGTGGTGATTGGCTTCATTCTGGCCTCGGCGTTCTCTGCCATCGTGGTCTATGCCCAGGAGCTGGTACCGGGGAGCGTCGGTATGATCGCCGGGATCTTCTTCGGCCTGATGTTCGGCTTCGGCGGCATTGGCGCGGCGTTGCTGGGGTACCTGGCCGACCTGCGTGGCATCGAGTATGTCTATGGGTTGTGCTCGTTCCTGCCGCTGTTCGGGTTGCTGGCGGTGTTCCTGCCTTCTACCGGCAAGCGTTGAGCGTGGTTGGGGCTGCTTTGCAGCCCATCGCCGGCAAGCCGGCTCCCGGGCTTGCCAGACCGCGCGAAGCGGCCCCGGCAATTGACGAGCCGACTGCCCTTGGCCTAGAGTGCCGCCTCCTTTCAATCCATGTAGTCGATGCAATGCGCCGTACCCCGAGCCTTCGCCCCGTCCGCCAGCCTGTCGTCCAGGTGGTACGTCGTGCATGGCCGAGCGACACGGTGCTCAAGCGTCGGCGTAGCGTGCTGTTCGCTTTCACCTTTTCGCCACACCTTGCCTGAATTGATCCGCGTCCCTGCATGACCCGCCGCCATGGCGTGGCTGCGGGCGCCTGCGTTCGAACATCTTTTCAGTGATTTCCCGCCGACCGGTGCCCAGGGGGCCAGTGCGTCGGCGTGCAAGGAGTGGTACATGAACATGCGTTTGCTGGCGGGCCTGTTGTTCGCCGTGTCGGTGGTGGGCTTCAGCCTGGGGGCGAGCCTGCCGCTGGTGTCGTTGCGCCTGCACGAGGCCGGTGCGGGGACCCTGGAGATCGGCATTCTCTCGGCCATTCCCGCCGCGGGGATGATGCTCTCGGCGTTCATGGTCGACACCTGCTGCCGCCACCTGACCCGGCGCACCATCTACCTGCTGTGCTTCAGCCTGTGCACCCTGAGCATCGCACTGCTGGAGTGGGCGTTCTCCTCGATCTGGCTGCTGGCGCTGCTGCGCCTGGGCCTGGGGATCGGCATGGGCATCGCGATCATCCTCGGCGAGTCCTGGGTCAACGAGCTGTGCCCGGAGCACAATCGCGGCAAGATCATGGCCCTGTACGCCACCAGCTTCACTGGCTTCCAGGTGCTCGGCCCGGCGATGCTGGCGGTGCTCGGTGCCAACAGCCCCTGGGTGACCGGTGTGGTCACCGCCTGCTACGGCCTGGCGCTGCTGTGCATCCTGCTGACCGTGCCCGACGATCATGTAGAGCATGGCGACGAGGGCGAGAAGAGTTTCACCCTGGCAGGATTCTTCCGCGTGGCGCCGGCGTTGTGCGTGGCGGTGCTGTTCTTCTCGTTCTTCGATGCGGTGGTGTTGTCGCTGCTGCCGGTGTACGCCACCAGTCATGGTTTCGCGGTGGGTGTGGCGGCGCTGATGGTCACCGTGGTGTTCGCTGGCGACATGCTCTTCCAACTGCCCCTGGGTTGGCTGGCCGACCGGGTGGAGCGTACCGGGCTGCACCTGGTGTGCGGGCTGGTGGCCATGGCGATCGGCATCGGCCTGCCGTGGCTGCTGCAGATGACCTGGCTGCTGTGGCCGCTGCTGGTGTTGCTGGGGGCGGTGGCCGGGGGCATCTACACCCTGGCGCTGGTGTTGATCGGCCAGCGCTTCAAGGGCCAGGACCTGGTCACCGCCAATGCCAGCGTGGGCTTGCTGTGGGGTGTCGGCAGCCTGGTCGGGCCGTTGCTCAGTGGCGCGGCCATGGACGTGGCGCCCCACGGGCTGCCCATGGCCCTGGCGCTGATGGCGGGGTTGTTCGTGTGCTTTGCCCGGCAGTCGTATCGGCGGGCGGGGAGGCTGCGGGCGGTGGCGGAGTGAGGTGCCTTCCAAGACAGCCACTGGGGCCGCTTCGCGCCCCCAGTTTTGCCCTGACTCATCACTAGAAGACCTTGCAAGCACTGGCCCTGGATGGGCCAGGCTCAGAAGGTCCCGCGCAAGGTCACCGACACATTGCGTGGATCGCCCCAGTAGTAACCGGTCGGGGTCGGTGCCACCTGGCGGTAGTACTTCTTGTCGAAGATGTTGTTGGCGTTGAGCTGCAGCGAGTAGTGCTCGTTGAAGCGGTAGTTGACCATGGCGTTGTACACCGCATAGCCCGACTGGCTGGCCACGGCGTCGGGGTTGACGCCGCGCGAGCTGGCCGTGGCGCGTGAATAGATGTCGCTCTGCGCCTGCACGCCGCCACCGATGGTCCAGGCGTCGAGCTCACCCGGCAGGCGATAGCTGGTGAACAGCTTGAGCATGCGCTTGGGGTCGGTGGTGCGGATCGCGTTGCCCTGGTTGTTGGGGTCGTTCAGGTACTCGGTGGTGTTGTAGGTGTAGCCACCGGTGACGTTCCAGCCCGGCAGCACTTCGCCGGAGATCTCCAGCTCGAAGCCCTGGCTGCGGTTCTTGCCCGCCGCGATCTTGCAGTAGCCGGTGTTGCCGCCACATGGCATGCCGGAGGCGATGTCATCGATGGCGTTGCCGACCTGGTAGATACGGAAGAACGCCAGCGACGCATTCAGGCGCCCATCATAGAACTCGCCCTTGATCCCCGTCTCGTAGGCCTCGCCTTCGACTGGCTTGAGTACCGAGCCGCTGACGTCGGTCACGGTCTGCGGGTTGAAGATCTCGGTATAGCTGGCGTAGGTGCTGAAGTTTTCGTTCAGGTCGTAGATCAGCGCGGCGTAGGGCACGAGCTTGTTGTCGACGCTGAACGTGCCGTTGCCGCTGGTGTTGTTCTCCTGCTCGTAGTCGTACCAGTTGTTCCGTGCACCAATGATCGCGGTGAGCGGATCGGCCAGGGAGATGCGCCAGGTGGCGTAGGCACCTTCCTGGGTGGTACGGGTGCGCACCGGGTGGGCGGTGATGTCGATGTCCGGCTCCGGCAGGCTGGTCTTCGGATCCCAGTCGCGGATGTCGAAGAGGCCCGAGGGGGTGAAATGGGTGGCCGAGGCATAGGAGTCGTTGCGGATGCGTTCGACCCCGAGCATCAGTTCGTGGGTTCGCCCGAACAGCTCGAACGGGCCGTTGAGGGTGGCGCTGAGGTTGTTCTGCAGGCTTTCGCCGCCATCGCCCTCGGTGACCTGGTAGTTCATCAGGTACGGGTTGTTGGTCGGGTTGTCGGCACCGCTGGCGCGGGTGAAGTAGGTCTGCTTGAAGCCGTGGTCATCGAGCTCGAAGTGGGTGCGCTGGGCCATCAGCTTGAGCTTCCAGTCGTTGTCGAAGCGGTGCTCCAGCTCGGCGAAGGTCTGCAGGTTGCTGCGGTCCCAGCGGTTCCAGTCGGCGCCCAGATAGGTGCTGCGGCCCAGGGGCAGGGGCGAGCCGTCATAGTCGGCCGGCAGGTTGCCCCAGGCGCCGGTGGCGTCCAGCTTGGTCCATTCGAGGCCGGTGGTGAGGGTGGTGCTGTCGTTCAGGTCGAAGGCCAGCACGCCGTAGAACACTTCCTTGCGCTCCATGCGTGAGTCCTGGAAGTGATCCTTGTCGTCATGCACAGCGATCACCCGGCCACGCACGTTGCCCGTCTCGGTCAGCGGGCCGGAGAGGTCGGCGACGTAGCGCTGGGCATCCCAGGAGCCGAGGGTCACGCTGCCTTCGCCCTGGAACTCGTAGGTTGGCCGCTTGCGTACCAGGTTCACCGTGCCCGACGGGTTGCCGGCGCCGCGCAACATGCCGGTGGCCCCCCGCAGGATTTCGGCGCGGTCGATGATCGCCGAATCGCTTTGGATGAACGAGCCGCCACCGCTGCTCTGCACCACGGTGGCGCCGTCGTACTGGATGGCATCGATCGCATAGCCACGTGAGTAGTACTGCACCCGCTCGCTGTCGGTGAGGTTGACCACCACGCCTGGGGTCTGTTCGAGCAGGTTGGTCAGGTTGGTGATGTTCTGGTCGTCGATCCGCTGGCGGGTCACCACGGTCACCGACTGCGGCGTGCGGCGCAGGCTCTGGGGGGCCTTGCCGATGGTCACCGCACCGGTGGTGTAGGAGCCGCTGTGCTCGGTGGTCTCGCCCAGACGGTTGCTGGAAATGCTGGTGGCGCCCAGCTCCAGGGCGCTGCCGACATCCATTGCGGGGATCAGCAGGAAGCTCTTGTCATTTTGCTGCTGCACTTGCACGTCGCTGCCCTGGAGCAGGATCGACAAGGCCTGGGCACTGTCGTAATGCCCCCGGACGCCGCCGGTGGTCTTGCCTTGCAGGCTGTTCGCATCGAACGACAGGTTCAGGCCGCCCTGGCGGGCCATCTGGTCCAGCGCGACGGCCAGTGGGCCTGCCGGGATGTTCCAGTCGATCTGCTGGCCTTGGCTGACCGGGGCCGCCAGGGCCTGGGCCGGCAGGCAGCAGGCGCCGGCCAGGCCGAAGCCGAGCACGGCGGCGCGCACGGCATGGCGCAGCCGGTCGTTGTGGGGGGAACAGGGGTGACTCATGAAGCGCTCCTGAAGGTTGTGAAGACCACTTTTCGGGCTTTGTTCCTTCAGGCCGAACGAGAATGAGATTCCACCTCATTTATTTTCAAAATTTTTTCAGGCCGCCTCGATGCTCACCCAATAGCGTGTGCGGTAGTCGACGCGCACCGGCAGGCTACGGGCGAGCAGCAACAGGATCTGCTCGGTATCGGCCAACTGGTAGGTGCCGGACACCCTGAGGTCGGCCACTCCAGGGGCACAACGTAGCAGCCCGGGCCGGTAGCGCGAGAGCTCCGCGACGAACTCGCCCAGCGGCATCCGTTGCACGCTGAGCACTCCCTCGGTCCAGCCCCAGGGGTCGCCATGCAGGGCGGCGGCCTGGTACGTACCCGACGGCGACACTTGCAGGACCTCGCCGCTGCGCACCAGGCGCGGCGAAGCAGAGGAGGGGAACAGCGTGACTTCGCCGCGGCGCACCGCCAGCAGCAGGCCCTGGTCGTTCTCCCGGAGCAGCAACTGGCCGCCCTGGGTTCCCAGGGGGCCGACGCGGGTGTCGATGCGGAACGGCCGGTTGTCGTTGGCGTTGCTGTCCAGGCTGACCTCGCCCCTGACCAGTGTCAGCAGGCGCTGATCGGCGCTGTAGCGCAGGTCGACGGCACTGGCCGTGTTGAGCTGGATGCGGCTGCCATCGCTGCCTTGCAGGCTGCGTCGCTCGCCGGTACCGGTGCTGGAGTCGGCCAGCAGCGCTGGTAGACCCAGCGGCTCGCGCGCGGTCCAGCCGAGGCTGCCGCCTACGGCCAGCACGGCCAGTAGCTTGAGGTGGTCACGGCGGCCGATGCGTTGGCGACGGCTGCCTTCGAGGGTGCGTCGGCTCAGCTCGCTGGGCAAGCCCGCCAGCTCGTCGCTGAGGTGGCTGACCCGCTGCCAGGCCACGGCGTTCTGCGGATGGCTGGCCAGCCATTGCTGGAACTGCTGCTCTGTCTTCGCACTGGGCGTGTCGAAGCGCAGTCGCACCAGCCAGTCGATGGCCTGGTCGACCTGGGACTGGGCCGGGTGGCGATCAGGCGTCGGCATAGCGCAACCGGTAGCAGACACCCAGGGCCTTGGCCAGGTCGCGTTCGACGGTGGCCCGCGACACGCCCAGGCGCTGGGCGACCTGCACCAGGCTCAGGCCGTCGAGCTGGGCGAGCAGGAACGCCTGGCGTGCCCGTGGCTTGAGCTGGTGCAGGGCTTGGTCGAGGCGTCCGAGGGTGTCGAGGATGACCAGCCGGTGTTCCTCGCTGGGCGCTTCGCCCTCGGGCAGGCTGGCCAGGCTTTCCTGGTAGGCGCGCTCCAGGGCACGGCGGCGGAACTGGTCGATCATCAGGCCCCGGGCGATGCTGCTCAGGTAGGCGCGGGGTTCCTTCAGGGGGGAAGGCTGGCGTGCACGCAGCAGGCGCACGAAGGTGTCCTGGGCCAGGTCGGCGGCATTCTCCCGGCAGCCGACCCGTGCTCGCAGCCAGCCGCGCAACCAGGCGTGGTGGGTTTGATAGAGCAGATCGACCTCGGACGGCTTGAGCGTGTCGTTCATCTGCATCGTGTCGAAAACCCTGGTTCCGGATGGAGGTGCGTTTGCTAATAGTTCTCAATTCTATGCGGGCCATTGGTCGCAGAGCAATGGCGTGCCGGGAATTTGCCGCGCAAGATCCGGCGTTTGCCCGATGAGCGGTTGGGCTAAGCTGGTTGTTCCCCAACACCCACAGGTACCACGCCATGATCCTGGCCGATCTGTCGCCCGAGGCCTACCGCGAGGCTACGGACTTTCTTGCCTCCCTGGACCCTGACTGGGCGCGGCACATCGCCGCGATCGGTCCTTGCCAGCATGCGGCGATGCCAGGGCGCGAGCCATACGAGGCCTTGGTGCGGGCCATCGCTTACCAGCAACTGCATGCGCGGGCGGCCGAGGCGATCCTCGGGCGGCTGCTGGCGCTGTTTCCCGACGTGGCGTTCCCCAGCCCTGGGCAACTGCTGGCGACCGCGCCCGAGACGCTGCGGGCCTGCGGCTTTTCTGCCAGCAAGCTTGCGACCCTCCAAGGCATCGCCCAGGCGAGCCTGGAGGGCATCGTGCCGAGCCGCGAGGAGGCGTTGACCCTGCATGACGATGCGTTGATCGAGCGCCTGGTGCCCCTGCGTGGCGTCGGGCGTTGGACGGTCGAGATGCTGTTGATCTATTGCCTGGAGCGCTCCGACATCCTACCGGTGGACGACTTTGGCGTGCGTGAGGGGTATCGTCGGATGAAAGGCCTGGACAAGGCGCCGACACCGGCGCAGTTGCGCTCGCTGGGTGGTGGCTGGAGCCCGTACCGGACAGTGGCGGCCTGGTACCTGTGGCGGGCCTAGTGCGGGCCAGGGGGAATGGCATACTTCAGGCCGGGGAGTCGGGGCTGCACGGCAGCCCCATTGCTTTCCAGATGCAGACACCGAAGATTCACCGGCAAGAATCGGAGTGATGGCCCAAGCCAGGCCTGCCAGGCTAGTGCCATCAACCGCAAGGAGACCTCCCCATGAAGCCTGCCCCCACCTATGCCTCCGACCACGAACGCTGGCTCGCCGTGCAGGCCCGTGATACCGAGGCCGTTGGCCACTTCGTCTACGCCGTGCGCACCACCGGCGTGTACTGCCGCCCCGGCTGTAGCTCGCGCCTGGCCAAGCGCGAAAACGTCGAGTTCTTCGCCGATGCCGCCAGCGCCGAGGCTGCCGGCTACCGTGCCTGCAAGCGTTGCATGAACGCCATGGCCGACCCGAATGGACGCCGTACCGAACTGGTGACCCGCGCCTGCCGCCTGATCGAGGCCAGCGAGACGCCCCCAAGCCTCGACCAGCTCGGCACCGCGCTCGCCGTCAGCCCCTTTCACCTGCACCGCCTGTTCAAGGCCGAGACCGGCCTGACGCCCAAGGCCTATGCCTCGGCCTTCCGCGCCCGGCGCCTGCGCCAGCGGCTCGACGCTGAAGGCAGCACGGTCACCGAGGCCATCTACGACGCTGGCTACAACTCCAACAGCCGCTTCTACGAAAACGCCGACCAGCGTCTGGGCATGCGCCCACGGCAATACCGCGCCGGCGGCGAAGGCGCGACCATCCGCTTCGCCATCGGCCAGTGCTCGCTGGGCGCGATCCTCGTGGCGCAGAGCGAGCGAGGCATCTGTGCCATCCTGCTGGGCGATGACCCTGAACAGTTGTTGCAAGACCTGCAGGACCAGTTCGCCAAGGCACGGCTGATTGGCGCGGACACCGGTTTCGAGCGCCTGGTCGCCGAAGTGGTGGGCTTCGTCGAGGCGCCCGCCCTGGGCCTGGACCTGCCGCTGGATGTGCAGGGCACGGCATTCCAGGAGCGGGTCTGGCAGGCCCTGCGCGAAGTGCCGGCCGGCAGCCGGGTCAGCTACACCGAGATCGCCGAACGCATCGGTGCGCCCAAGGCAGTGCGCGCCGTGGCCCAGGCTTGCGCGGCCAACCACATCGCCGTGGCCATCCCCTGCCACCGGGTGGTGCGTCGTGATGGCGACATCAGCGGCTATCGCTGGGGCGTGGAGCGCAAACGGCAGTTGCTGGAGCGAGAAACGGCACTCACCTGATCATCACGAGCAGCGTAGAATTCCCGCGCAACAGAGCTTATCAATAGGGGAATTCGGATGAGGCGCTTGAGCCTTGACCATTTATGCATCGGCCTGCTGGCCTTGCTCCTGTGCGTGGCGACACCGGCCTGGTCGGCGTCGGCAGCGCCTTTGGCGCCGGCGGAGCTGTCGGTGCTGGATGAAAACGCCAGCCTGGAGCAACTGGGCGACCGGCTCGACCAGATCCGCCAGGGCGTTACCAGCAATGCCAACGACGACCTGCTGTCGCAGTTGCGCCAGGCCGCCTTGCAGGTCCAGCGCCAGGCTGACGCCCTGGGCACGTTGCGGACCACCGACGTGGAGCGCCTGGACGACCAGCTCAAGGTCCTCGGCCCGGTGTTGCCGGACGAGGCCGAGAGCATCACCCGCCAGCGCAAGCAGCTGGAGGACGAGAAGAAATCCCTGCTCGCCCAGCAGACGCAGGCCACCCAGCTGACCCAGTCGGCCCGCGACCTGTCGACACAGATCGTCAACCTGCGCCGCAGCCTGTTCAACTCGCAGGTCACAAGCCGTGCCGCCAGCCCCTTGAGCCCGGCGTTCTGGTCGAGCCTGATCCGCCCTACCGACGAGGACCTGGCGCGCCTGCGCAGCCTGCGCGGCGAGGCGGCGGATGCCGTGGCCAGCGCTTTCAGTGCCGGGCAGCGCTGGCTGTTCGTCGCCAGCCTGGTGATCGCGGTGCTGGTCTGGACCTTGCTCCGGCGGATGGTCGAACGCCTGCTGGCCGACGCCACGATCCGCTGGCTACCCGAGGGCCGACTGCGCCGCAGCGCCCTGGCCGTGGGTGTCAGCCTGGCCACCCTGGCCACCATCGGCGGCGCGGTGTCCTTGGTGCGCTGGGGCCTGGAGAGCAGCGCCGAGCTGGGCGCCGACATCGCCAGCCTGACCAACCACATCCTCACCCTGGTGGTGTTCAGCGCCTTCATTTCCGGCCTTGGCCGCGCCATGCTGATGCTGCAACGCCCCACTTGGCGCTTGCCGCCGATCCCCGACGAGATCGCCCGCGCCCTGGGCTGGTTCCCACCGCTGCTGGCATTGGCCCTGATGGTGCTGCTGACCCAGGAGCGCATCAACAGCGTGATCGGCACCAGCCTGGCGCTCACCGTGGCCACCAACGGCCTGACCGCCCTGGTGGTGTCGCTGATCTTCGTCGCGGCCCTGGTGCGCTACAGCCGCACCCGGCGCCAGCATGGCCTGGCGCGCCCGCCTGGGCTGGCTGGGTTGATCCCGTTCGTGAGCCTGGTGTGGGTCGGCCTGATCCTGCTGGCGCTGCTCACCGGCTACCTGACCCTGGCCTACTTCCTCACTGCCAAGCTCCTGTGGATCAGCGTGGTAGCTACTTGCGCCTACCTGCTCATCACGTTGTTCGGCGATCTCTGCGAAAACCTGCTCTCGCCGCGCCAGCCTGGCGGCCTGGCCCTGGCTTCGGCCCTGGGCCTGCAGCAGCGCCACCAGGCCCAGGCCAGCACCATCCTGGCGGGTATCGGCCGCACTTTGTTGCTGTTCGTCGCCGCGCTGTTCGCCTTCATGCCGTCGGGCACCAGCCCCGGCGAGCTGCTGTTGAGCCTGGGGGAATGGGACGGGAGCGGTGGCAAGGTCCTCGGCAACCTGAACATCGTGCCCCAGGACATCTTCCTGGCCGTGGCCATGTTCATCGGCGGCATGTTCGGTCTTCGTGTGCTCAAGCGCTGGCTGAGCGAGCGCCTGCTGCCGGAGACCGACATGGACGCTGGCATGCGCGCCTCCCTGGTGACGCTGGTCGGCTACCTGGGCTTTTTGTTCCTGGCCATGCTGGTGATGTCGACCCTGCACATCAACCTGACGAGCCTGACCTGGGTGGTCAGTGCCCTGTCGGTGGGTATCGGTTTCGGCCTGCAGCAGATCGTGCAGAACTTCATCTCTGGCCTGATCCTGCTCACCGAGCGCCCGGTCAAGGTGGGCGACTGGGTGAGCCTGGCCGGGGTCGAGGGGGATATCCGCCGGATCAACGTGCGTGCCACCGAGATCCAGATGTCCGACCGCTCCACGGTGATCGTGCCCAACTCCCAGTTCATCTCGCAGAACGTGCGCAACGTGACCATGGGCAATGCCCTGGGCGTGGTCGGTATCACCCTGACCCTGCCGCTGGATACCGACGCCAACAAGGTGCGCGAACTGCTGCTGGCGGCTTATCACGAGCACGAGTCGATCCTCGATGCGCCCGCGACGTCGGTGTCGTTCAAGGACATCACCGCCAGCGGCATGGTGCTCAGCGTCAGTGGCTACGTGGCCAGCCCACGGCAGGTGTCGGGCACACGCAGCGACCTGCTGTTCACCGTGCTCGGGCGCTTGCGTGACGAGGGCATCGCCTTGTCGTCGCCGCAGAGCATGGTGTTGTTGCAGGAGCCTGGGCAGTCGGCGTGAAGTAGGGGGCTAATGCCAGTCAGCTCAAGGTTGTCATCCTAGTGCCCTGTCTCGGAGATAAGTTGTTCGCTTTTGGCGGCGCCTTGACCGAACACCCAAGCCACTCGCCAAAAGCGAACGTATTTCCGAGACAGGACGCGAGGGAGCTCATTCGTGGGGCAAGGCCCCACAAGGCTCGGCAAATCACATCATGTGTGATCGACTCAGACGCCATGGGAGCCGATCCTGCGAGAATACTTTCTGCGTGGCGTAGGAAAGGTCTCTTTTGTCAGCGCCCAGGCAACAGGCCCGCTTGCACCTGTTAGGTTTCGGAGCTTTTCCAGGCAAAGGAACCTGCCTATGTACCGCGTCAGTCTCGAGGGCAGAGGCCAGGCAGTAGACGGTGACATCACCACGACGGGGGCGATCTGCATCGCCAGTGGCGAGGGCTATTTCTGCGAGGGGCGCAAGGTCCTGCGGGTTGGGGATGCAACCACTGAATGCCCCCTGTGTGGCGAACCTGGAATCGTCGTGGAGGGCTATCTCGGGTGGATTTCCAATGGCCAGCCATTGGCGATGGATGGCTCGCTGGTCGCGTGTGGATGCCCCAGTGGCCGCAACAGGGTGGTGGCGCCCTTGCATGGCGAGGTAC
>NZ_JBCGFQ010000041.1:0-48794 GCF_040984075.1 Pseudomonas sp. I2 | reverse complement strand
TCCGGCCCATTTCCTCGCGGACCATGTCGCCCAGCGAACGGCCGTTGCGGCGGGTGGACAGGAACAGGACCATGAAGTCCTGCACGGCACCAGCCAGCACCACGCCGGCGATCAGCCAGAGCGTGCCAGGCAGGTAGCCCATCTGCGCGGCGAGCACCGGGCCGACCAGGGGGCCGGCGCCGGCGATGGCGGCGAAGTGGTGGCCGAAGAGGATGTGCTTGTTGGTCGGGACGTAGTCCAGGCCATCGTTGTTGAGGACCGCCGGGGTGGCCCGACGCGGGTCGAGCTGCATCACCTTGGTGGCGATGAACAGGCTGTAGTAGCGGTAGGCGACCAGGTAGATGGCCACGGCGGCGACTACGATCCACAAGGCATTGATCGCCTCGCCGCGACGCAGGGCGACCACACCCAGCGCGCAAGCGCCTATGACCGCCAGCGCCAACCACGGAATGTGGCGTAGCAGGCTATTATTGTTGTTCATGGTTCACTTCCAGCTGGTGGATTGGAAAAAGACCGCCCACCGAGTCTAGGGCGTGTCATCGCGCATTGCCATACTTGCTTTGATCTAGAGCCTCCGCGGCCCGTCAGCGGTACCTGATGCACAGACACAATCAACTATAGTCAGGAAGCACCCCCGGAGGGTCTAGCCATGAGCGAACACGACGAACGCCGCCGCTTCCAGCGCATCGACTTCGACGCCCCCACCGAGCTGCGCCAGGGCACACGGCGCTGGCCGGTGAAACTGCTCGACCTGTCGCTCAAGGGCCTGCTGATCGAGCGTCCCGAACCGTGGGATGCCGACCTGACCCAGGATTTCGACGCCATCATCCATCTCGACCCGCAGACCCGTGTACAGATGCAGGTGGAATTGCGTCATGAAGAACCCACCCGGCTCGGCTTCATCTGCCTTTATATCGACATCGATTCGATGACCCATTTGCACCGTCTTGTGGAACTGAACGTCGCCGACAGCACCGAAATGATGCGCGAGCTGCGCGAACTCATCGAATATTGATATCTCTTAGCCAGCTAACATTCTTCCCGCCATGTGTTTCCTGTCTACCCAGACAGCTTTCTGTTGGGTAGCAGCTGTGTTGTACACACCCCTCTAGCATCGCCTCTGCCAGCTTGGAACGCATTCTGCATTCCATTTGCCCGCACCTTGCGAACGCCCTTGTCCGCGCTCCGATCAAAATCTTGTATACAATTCTTGTGGTATTTGTTTGTAGGAATTGTCTACAGTAGCGACACAACAATAAACAGAGAGCCTGCTCCATGACTACGTCCCCTAGCACGTCTCCCGCCAAGCGCCCCGAGGATGAATATCTCGGGCTTGGCGCCAACCTGGCCTATGGTCTGCAGCATGTGCTGACCATGTACGGGGGGATCGTGGCCGTGCCCCTGATCCTCGGCCAGGCCGCGGGTCTGGCGCCCGCGGAGATCGGCCTGCTGATCGCCGCCTCGCTGTTCGCCGGTGGCCTGGCCACGCTGTTGCAGACCCTTGGCCTGCCGTTCTTCGGCTGCCAGTTGCCATTGGTGCAAGGGGTGTCCTTCGCCGGTGTCGCCACCATGGGGGCGATCCTCAGCAGTGAAGGCGGCGGTGGCCTGCAGGGCGTGCTCGGCGCGGTCATGGCGGCCTCACTGATCGGCTTCCTGATCACCCCGGTGTTCTCGCGCATCACCAAGTTCTTCCCGCCGCTGGTCACCGGTATCGTCATCACCACCATCGGCCTGACCCTGATGCCGGTCGCCGCGCGCTGGGTGATGGGCGGCAACAGCGCCTCGCCGGAGTTCGGTAGCATGGCCAACATCGGCCTGGCGGCACTGACCTTCGCCATCGTCCTGCTGCTGAGCAAGCTGGGCAACGCGACCATCTCGCGCCTGTCGATCCTCCTGGCCATGGTGGCAGGTACCCTGATCGCCTGGGCCCTGGGCATGACCGACTTCAGCAAGGTCAGCGAAGGCCCGATGTTCGCCTTCCCCAGCCCGTTCCACTTCGGCATGCCGACCTTCCACATCGCCGCGATCCTGTCGATGTGCATCGTGATCATGGTGACCCTGGTGGAGACCTCGGCCGACATCCTCGCCGTGGGCGAGATCATCGATACCAAGGTCGACTCCAAGCGCCTGGGCAACGGCCTGCGCGCCGACATGGCCTCGAGCATCCTGGCACCGATCTTCGGCTCCTTCACCCAGAGTGCGTTCGCCCAGAACGTCGGCCTGGTGGCGGTGACCGGGGTCAAGAGCCGCTACGTGGTGGCCACCGGCGGGGTGATCCTGGTGGTGCTCGGCCTGCTGCCGATCATGGGCCGGGTGATCGCCGCGGTACCGACGCCGGTACTGGGCGGTGCAGGCATCGTGTTGTTCGGCACCGTGGCCGCCAGCGGTATCCGCACCCTGTCGAAGGTCAACTACAAGAACAACGTCAACCTGATCATCGTCGCCGCCTCGCTGGGCTTCGGCATGATCCCGATTGCCGCGCCGAACTTCTACCACCACTTCCCGAACTGGTTCGAGACCATTTTCCACTCCGGCATCAGCTCGGCGGCGATCATGGCCATCCTGCTGAACCTGATCTTCAACCACTTCACCGTGGGCAACTCGGACCAGCAATCGGTGTTCGCTGCGGGCTACGAGCGTACCATCCAGTATTCCGACCTCTCGGCCCTGCGTGATGGCGACTACTTCAAGGACGGCAAACTGTTCGATGCCGACGGCAACGAGGTGCCGGTGCTCGAACCTGACGAACAGGGCGACGAGGCGCCCAGGCGCAAGGCGCTGGCAGAGCACTGATCGCCACCTGCGGCGGTCACGCAAGGGGAGCCGATGCGCATCGTCGGCTCCCCTTTTTTCATGTCGCGAAACTATCGGCCCCAATGCCACTTCACTGACCAGCCTTGGGGCTTGGATCACTCGAAGAGTGCATCCAAGGCCTGTTCCAGCCGGGTCACGGCAATCACTTGCAAACCGGCCGGGGCTTCCTTCGGCGCATTGCCCTTGGGCACGATGGCGCGCTTGAAACCGTGCTTGGCGGCCTCCTTGAGGCGCTCCTGGCCACTGGGCACCGGGCGTACCTCACCGGACAGGCCGATCTCGCCGAACACCAGCAGGCCATCGGCCAGCGGGCGGTTGCGCAGGCTGGACATGACTGCCGCCATCAATGCCAGGTCCGACGCCGTCTCCAGCACCTTGACGCCCCCCACCACATTGAGGAACACGTCCTGATCATGGGTGGGAATACCACCGTGCCGGTGCAACACCGCCAGCAGCATGGCCAGGCGGTTCTGGTCCAGGCCCAGGGTGACCCGGCGCGGGTTGGCCAGGTGGCTGTCGTCCACCAGCGCCTGGACCTCCACCAGCATCGGCCGGGTACCTTCCCAAGTCGCCATGACCACGCTGCCGGGCACTTCCTCCTGGGCGCGGTTGAGGAAGATCGCCGACGGGTTGGAAACCTCCTTGAGGCCCCGGTCGGTCATGCCGAACACGCCCAGCTCGTTGACCGCGCCGAAGCGATTCTTCACCGCCCGCAGCAGACGCAGTCGGCCATCGGACTCACCCTCGAAGTACAGCACGGTGTCGACCATGTGCTCCAGCACCCGTGGACCGGCCAGGGAGCCCTCCTTGGTCACGTGGCCGACCAGGAACACCGCCGTGCCGCTCTGCTTGGCATAGCGCACCAGCAATGCGGTGCTCTCGCGGACCTGGGCCACGCCGCCGGGCGCGGACTGCAGCTGTTCGGTGAAGATGGTCTGGATCGAGTCGATGACCATGACCCGGGGCTTTTCCTGGCGCGCCGTGGCGATGATCGCCTCGATGCAGGTCTCGGTCATCACCTTGAGCTGGTCCTGGGGCAGGCCCAGGCGCCGCGAGCGCATGGCCACCTGCTGCTGGGACTCCTCGCCGGTGACGTACAGCGCCGGCATGCGCGCGGCGACGTTGCACAGGGTCTGCAGCAGAATGGTCGACTTGCCGATCCCCGGGT
The DNA here is from genome assembly GCF_040984075.1 of Pseudomonas sp. I2. NCBI lineage: Bacteria > Pseudomonadati > Pseudomonadota > Gammaproteobacteria > Pseudomonadales > Pseudomonadaceae > Pseudomonas > Pseudomonas sp. I2. Next base: position 44,812 of record NZ_JBCGFQ010000041.1, on the reverse strand, counting down.
CGCCGCCGATCAGCACCACCGAACCGTCGACCAGGCCACCACCGAGCACCCGGTCCAGCTCGGTACTGCCAGTGCCGAAACGTGGGATCTCCTCGACGCTGACCTCGGCCAGGGTCTTGATCTGTGCCTGTTGCCCGGCCCAGCCGGCACGCCCGCTGGGCGCCGCGGCACCGCCGCTCTCGATCAGGGTCTCGACCAGGGTGTTCCAGGCCCCGCATTCACCGCACTGGCCGGCCCATTTGGGGAAGGTCGCGCCACACTCGGTGCAGCCATACAAGCGCTTGGCCTTGGCCATGGGCTCAGTCTCCTGGAAAAAATCGCCATGATAGCCGAGCCGGACGTGCCTCGAACGTGCCGGGAAGCGACAAAACTATTCGATCTAACCGCAGTCTCTAGCATCGGCGTAACGCATGAAGCGCATAGCTGGCTTACACTGCGAATACCTTATCCATTTGTTACAAGGAATAAACCATGGGCATGCTCAGTGAATTCAAGGCCTTTGCGGTAAAGGGAAATGTCGTCGACATGGCCGTCGGTATCATTATCGGCGCGGCCTTCGGCAAGATCGTATCGTCCTTCGTGGGCGACGTGGTCATGCCGCCGCTGGGCCTGTTGATCGGTGGGGTGGACTTCAGTGACCTGGCCATCACCCTCAAGGCCGCCGAGGGCGACATCCCCGCGGTGGTGCTGGCTTATGGCAAGTTCATCCAGACGGTGATCGACTTCCTGATCATCGCCTTCGCGATCTTCATGGGCGTGAAGGTGATCAATCGCCTCAAGCGCGAAGAAGCCGAGGCCCCGAGCGCCCCGCCCGTGCCGACGCCCGAGGAGACCCTGCTGACCGAGATCCGCGACCTGCTCAAGAACCGTCAGCCCTGAGCGACTAGCCACGAGCTGCAAGCTGCAAGAAAAAGTCGATCGGTGTGATAGCTGCTTTTTCTTGCAGCTCGTGGCTTGCAGCTACCAGTAGTTCTCCACCGCCACCTGCCCCGGCCGCCGGCTCAGGCTCAACTGCAGGTCGCGCGCCTTCAGCACCTTGCGGGTGTCGTCGATCATGTCCGGGTTACCGCACAGCATGATCCGCGAATGCTCCGGTGACAGCTCCAGCCCCGCTGCCTTCTCCAGTTCGCCATGCTCGATCAGCGTGGTGATCCGCGCATTCAACGCCCCAGGGTACCGCTCGCGGGTGACCACCGGGATGAACTGCAGCTTGCCGGCGAACTCGGCCAGGTAGTCACGCTGCTCCAGGCCGGCGATCAGGTCCAGGTAGGCCAGTTCCTTGGCCTCGCGCACCGAATACACCAGCTTGATATTGTCGAATCGCTCCCAGGCTTCGAAGTCTTGCAGGATCGACATGAACGGCGCGATACCGGTGCCGGTGGCCAGCAACCACAGGTCACGGCCACCCACGAAACGGTCGAGGGTCAGGTAGCCGAAGGCCTGGCGATCGATGAGCAAGTGATCGCCCTCGCCCAGGCGGCTCAGCTCGCTGGTGAACTCGCCGCCCGGCACGACGATGGAGAAGAAGTCGAGGAACTCGTCATGGGGGGCGCTGACCATCGAGTAAGCCCGCCATACCACGCTGCCATCGGCCTTGGTCACGCCCAGACGGGCGAACTGCCCGGAACGGAAACGAAACCCAGGGTCGCGGGTGACCCGCAGGGTGAACAGATTGGGGGTCAACGGCTGGACGTCGAGCAGGGTCTGGCGGGTGAACTTGTCGGCGCTGGCAGTCATGACGGGCTCCATCGATCAGGAACGCCCAGTGTCGCCCAAAGCGCCGGGGATGAACACCGATGGTTTGTAGGGCCTCGTGCGGCGCTCGTCGGCGAGCACGGTCTATAACAAAATATTCCGAACAAATTGCTAGGTCTTTTCCTACAATCATCCGGTAGCGGAATTTTGGATCCATCTAGAGTCCAGAGGGAGCCGACTCATGCCACAGTGGAAAACCCAACAACTGCAATTGCTGCTCGAGGAGCGGGAGCCACAACGACTGTTCGATCGCGCCCTTGGCCTGGTCCAAGATCTGGACATGACCTACCTGGGCCTGGCGCTGTACCTGCCCATCGCCGCCCATCCTCCGCAGGTGGTGCGCTACAACAACTATCCAGGCGAATGGAACGCCCACTGCCAGGGCGGCGAAGCGCTGCGCGAAGACCCGGTCGTCAACAGATGCCATCGCACCACGATGCCCGTCCTCTGGCACGATGAGTTGTACCACGAGGTTCCCCACCTGCGCGAAACGGCCTGCAGCCATGGTTTGTGTCACGGCTGGACACAATCGGTGCACGACCTGCAGCACAACGAAACCCAACTGAGCGTGGCCAGGCCACAAGGAGCGATCGACACCGCCGAATTCTACGAGAAGGCCGCCCAGGTGCTCTGGCTGTGCAATAGCCTGCATGCCCTGCTCTGCGAGTATCACCTGGCGCGGCTCGCCCCCGAGCCCAGCCTGAGCGACCGGGAGCTGGAGGTCCTCAAGTGGTCCGCCGCCGGCAAGACCGCCTCGGACATCGCCTGCATCCTTTCGCTGTCGACCAGCACCGTGAACTTCCACATCCGCAGCGTGATCACCAAGACCAACGCCGCCAACAAGGCCGGAGCGATCGCCATCGCCGCCACCCGCGGCCTGCTCTGACGCCAGGCACAAAGCCCTGTAGAATCGCGCACCTGAAGCTCGTCGTGGCCTGCGATGGGCAGTTTCGCACCCGAGCCAACGCCATGCCCCTGCTGACCAGCCCCTTCGCCGAACTCGACCTGATCCGCCAGCCGGAACAGGCCAACGATCCCCTGCAAGCCTTCGATGCCGCGGACCACTACCTGCTGGAGCACCTGGCCGGCCAGGCACCGGGGGCCGGTTGCCGGGTACTGGTGCTCAATGACAGCTTCGGGGCCCTGGCCGCCAGCCTGGCCGGGCACCTGGACGTGGTCAGCAGTGGCGACTCGCACCTGGCCCACCTGGCCCTGGAAAAGAATCTGGTACGCAATGGCAAGCCCTACGACAGCGTGCCCTTCGTGCCCGCCAGCGAACGCTGGCAGGGCCCGTTCGATCGGGTACTGGTGCGTGTGCCCAAGGCCCTCGCCCTGCTCGAAGAGCAGTTGATCCGCCTGCAGGGCCACCTGGCGCCAGGCGCCCAGGTGATCGCCGGCGCCATGATCAAGCATCTGCCGCGTGCCGCAGGCGACCTGATGGAAAAGTACATCGGCCCGGTGCAGGCTTCGCTGGCCCAGAAAAAGGCACGCCTGCTCACGGCCAGCGTCGTCGACGAGCGTCCCGCCGCGCGTTCGCCCTACCCCACCCGCTACCGCCTGGAATCCCCCGCCCTGGAGCTGGTCAACCATGCCAATGTGTTCTGCCGCGAAGGGCTGGACATCGGTACCCGTGCCTTCCTGCCGCACCTGCCCCGCGACCTTGGCCAGGCCCGTGTCGCCGACCTGGGCTGCGGCAATGGCGTGCTGGCGATCGCCAGTGCCCTGGCCAACCCCGACGCGCACTACACGCTGGTGGATGAGTCGTACATGGCCGTGCAGTCGGCCCGGGAGAACTGGCGAGCGGCGCTGGGCGAACGCGAGGTAACGATCCGCCCCGCCGATGGCCTGGCCGGGCAGGACAAGCAGTCGCTGGACGTGGTGCTGTGCAACCCGCCGTTCCACCAGCAGCAGGTGGTCGGCGATTTCCTTGCCTGGCGCATGTTCCAGCAGGCCCGTGAAGCGCTGGTGATCGGGGGCGCGCTGTACATCGTCGGCAACCGCCATCTGGGTTATCACAGCAAACTGGCGCGGTTGTTCCGTGGGGTAGAGCAGGTGGCGGCGACGCCGAAGTTCGTGGTGCTCAAGGCGCGCAAGTAGGGCCTATCAATGCAGATCCGTTAGCGTTTCTGCTGCCATTTGGGGCTGCTTCGCAGCCCCTGTTCTGGCCCCCCGAGGGACTCAATGCGTACTGAGCCCCGCCGCACTCATGAACATCCTCATCAGCCAGGCCACCACCCCAAGGGCGGCGACGCTGGCCGCCCAGATCAGCACCAGCCAACCCAGGCGCTGCCACAGTGGCTTTTTCTCTCCAACGTTCATCGCCGCGCCCCCTCAGTGATAGCCCTGATCATGGGTCACCTTGCCACGGAACACGTAGTAGCTCCAGAAGGTGTACCCCAGGATGAACGGCAGGATGAACAACGTGCCCACCAGCATGAAGCCCTGGCTCTGCGGCGGAGCCGCGGCATCCCAGATGGAGATCGACGGCGGGATGATGTTCGGCCACAGGCTGATGCCCAGGCCGCTGTAGCCGAGGAAGATCAGCACCAGGGTCAGCACGAACGGGGTGTAGTGGGCATTGCGTGCCACCGCCCGCAGCAGCCCGTAGAAGGTCACCAGCACCAGGATCGGCACCGGCATGAACCAGATCAGGTTGGGCAGGCTGAACCAGCGCTCGGCGATCTGCGGATAGGCCAGCGGCGTCCACAGGCTGACGATACCGATCACCACCAGTAGCACCAGCGCCAGGGGCCGAGCCAGGTCATGCATCTGCTGCTGCAGCGGGCCTTCGGTCTTCATGATCAGCCAGGTGCAACCGAGCAAGGTGTAGGCGACGATCAGGCCAAGCCCGCTGAACAGGCTGAACGGGGTGAGCCAGTCCAGCGAACCACCGGCATAGTGGCGATCGACCACCTTGAAGCCTTCGATGAAGGCACCCAGGGCCACGCCCTGGAAGAAGGTGGCGACCAGCGAACCCCAGATGAAGGCCTTGTCCCAGATGTGGCGCTTGGCGGCCGTGGCCTTGAAGCGGAACTCGAACGCCACGCCGCGGAAGATCAGCCCCACCAGCATGAGGATCAGCGGCAGGTACAGCGCCTCCAACACCACCGAATAGGCCATGGGGAACGCACCGAACAGTCCGGCGCCGCCCAGCACCAGCCAGGTTTCGTTGCCGTCCCATACCGGGGCGACGGTGTTCATCATCACGTCACGGTCACGCTCGCCCTTGACGAAGGGGAAGAGCATGCCGATCCCTAAGTCGAAGCCATCCATCACCACGTACATCATGACGCCGAAGATGATGATCACGGCCCAGATCAACGGAAGATCGATACCCATGGCTCAGTTCCCCTTGTTCAGGCTGGCGGCGTCGGCATCGATGCCGTCGTCATCGGCGGCGGACAACGGCCGTGCCGGCGTGCGTTTCTGCCCCGGCCCACCGGGTTTGTGCTCGTCGCCCTCGCCGGTCTGCGGCCCCTTGCGCACCAGGCGCATCATGTAGCCCAGGCCCGTGCCGAACAGGGCGAAGTAGACCACCACGAAAATCACCAGGGTCAGGCCGAGCTGGGTGTAGCTGTGGTTGGACACGCCATCGGCGGTCCGCATCAGGCCGTAGACCACCCAGGGCTGGCGGCCGACCTCGGTGGTGAACCAGCCGGCAAGGATGGCGATCAGGCCCGACGGGCCCATCCACAGGGTCAGGTAAAGGAACGGCCGCGAACTGTACAGCGTGCCGCGCTTTCGCAGCCACAGGCTCCACAGGCCGACGAAGATCATCAGCAGGCCCAGGCCGACCATGATGCGGAACGACCAGAACACGATGGTCGAGTTGGGCCGGTCCTCGGGGGGGAACTCCTTCATCGCCGGGACCTGCTTGTCCAGGCTGTGGGTCAAGATCAGGCTGCCCAGGGCCGGGATCTCGATCTTGAAGCGGGTGGTCTCGGCCTGCATGTCGGGAATGCCGAACAGGATCAGCGGCGTCGGCTCGCCGGGCACGTTCTCCCAGTGGCCTTCGATGGCCGCGATCTTCACAGGCTGGTGCTTGAGTGTATTGAGGCCGTGGAAGTCACCGATCACCGCCTGGATCGGGGCAACGATCAGGGCCATCCACATGGCCATCGAGAGCATCTTGCGCACGGCCGGGTTGTCACGCCCGCGCAGCAGGTGCCAGGCGGCCGAGGCGCCGACGAAGAAGGCCGTGGCGACGAACGCAGCGGTGGCCATGTGCATCAGGCGGAAGGGGAAGGACGGGTTGAAGATCACCGCCAGCCAGTCCACCGGCACCACCCGACCATCGATGATCTCGTGGCCCTGGGGGGTCTGCATCCAGCTGTTGGAGGCGAGGATCCAGAAGGTCGACACCAGGGTGCCGAGGGCGACCATCAGCGTGGAGAAGAAGTGCAACCCCCGACCGACACGGTTCCAGCCGAACAGCATGACGCCGAGGAAGCCCGCCTCGAGGAAGAAAGCGGTCAGCACCTCGTAGGTCAGCAAGGGGCCGGTGATGGCGCCGGCGAAATCGGAGAAACGGCTCCAGTTGGTGCCGAACTGGTAGGCCATGACCAGGCCGGAGACCACGCCCATGCCGAAGTTGACGGCGAAGATCTTCGACCAGAAGTGGTAGAGGTCACGGTAGACGTTGTTGCCGGTCTTCAGCCAGAGGCCTTCGAGAACCGCCAGGTAGCTCGCCAGGCCAATGGTGATGGCTGGGAACAGGATGTGGAAGGATACGGTAAACGCAAACTGGATTCGGGCGAGCTCCAAGGCCTCTAAACCGAACATAGTGCTTCCTCTTCAGGTAATCCGGCGTCCAGGCCGATGGCCTTCACGCCCACAGCCCCCACGGTTATCGAGTGCGGCGCGCTGGAATTGTTCTGTTCGATCGCAGGGAGTCCGGCCATCAGGCCGAATCGTTGCATCTGGAACTATTGATCCAGGTCAACGACTGCTGGAAAGCATAGACGCGAATGGCCGGATGGGGCGTGTGGTTGATTGCCGCGTGACCGGTTGCCTCACCCGGTTGCAAACGGGCGGCCTGGATGATCCCGTTGGCTGCCTTGCAGCCCATCGCCGGCAAGCCCCACACAGGGTCCTTCGTCAGCGCATGCCCTCTGAAGAAGTAACTATTTGTTACAGCCAGATGATACCCTGCATCCCCTCTACCACCGAGGTTGCAGATCTGCGATGCCCGACTCCACCCCGCTGCTGTTGCGCCACCACCGCCCCTTCCTCGCCTTCTGGCTGGCCCGTGTGTTCACCGCCAGCGGCTTCCAGATGCTCACCGTGGCCATCGGCTGGCACCTCTACCAGTTGACCGGCAACGTCCTGGACCTGGGCTGGGTCGGCCTGGTGGAGTTCGCGCCGCGGGTGCTGTTCATGCTGCACACCGGCCACGTGGCCGATCGTTACGACCGCCGCCGTGTCGCCGCCCTGTGCCAGACCCTGCAGGCCTCGATCGCCCTGGCCCTGGCAGTGGGCAGCGCCACCGACAATGTCAGCCGCGAGCTGATCTTCATCCTCGCCTTCCTGCTCGGCGCCACTCGCTCCTTCGAAATGCCGGCGACCCAGGCCCTGCTGCCCAATGTCGTACCGCCAGGGCTGTTTCCGCGAGCCGTGGCAGCCTCGGCCTCGGCGACCCAGTCAGCGACCATCGTCGCTCCGGCCGTGGGTGGTTTCCTCTATGCCTTCGGCAGCCTCTGGGTGTATGCGCCGACGGTCGCCCTGTACACCATCGCCTGTCTGCTGACCCTGAGCCTCGACGCTCGCCAGCAGCTCCCCCAGCGCGGCCGCGCCAACCTCGAATCGCTGCTGGCCGGCATCCGTTTCATCCGCAGCCGCCGGGACATCTTCGGGGCCATTTCCCTGGACCTGTTCGCCGTGCTGCTCGGTGGCGCCACGGCGCTGCTGCCGGTATTCGCCAAGGACATCCTGCTCACCGGCGCCTGGGGCCTGGGCCTGCTGCGCTCGGCGCCGGCGGTGGGAGCGCTGATGATGTCGCTGTGGCTGGCGCGCTTCCCGGTGGAGCGCAAGGTGGGCCTGATCATGTTCACCGCCGTCGGCGTGTTCGGCGTGGCGACCATCGCCTTCGGCCTGTCCACCTCGTTCTGGTTCTCCCTGGCCGTGCTGGTGGTGCTCGGTGCGGCCGACATGATCAGCATGGTCATCCGCGGTGCCTTCGTGCAGTTGGAGACACCGGATGAGATGCGCGGGCGGGTCAGTGCGGTGAACGGCTTGTTCATCGGCGCCTCCAACCAACTCGGAGAGTTCGAGTCAGGGGTGACGGCGCACTGGTTCAGCACGGTGCCGGCGGTGGTGCTGGGCGGCGTGGGCACGCTGGTGGTGACCGGGGTGTGGATGAAACTGTTCCCGACCCTGGCCAAGCGCGACCGGTTGCACGAAGGCTAGGCATGTGCCGAGCCTGCGCCGCGGTATGCCACCCACCCCACCCGTCCCGGCGCCCATAGGCCCCCGCCATCCATGCTGGTATGATGCGCGGCTTTTTTCAGCCCCACGCAAATCCACGGCATCCGCTACGGTCTGTGCTTTGCTGATGGGGTCGATACATTCACGGCGCCGGGGGCGCCTTGGGGAGCGGGCATGCTGGAAAGGCTGTTTCAACTAAGAGCACACAACACCAACGTGCGCACCGAGATACTCGCGGGCGTCACCACCTTCCTGGCCATGGCCTACATCCTGTTCGTCAACCCGAGCATCCTCGGCGAGACCGGCATGGACAAGGGTGCGATCTTCGTCGCCACCTGCCTGGCCGCGGCCATCGGCTCAGCGACCATGGGCCTGATCGCCAACTACCCGATCGCCCTGGCGCCCGGCATGGGCCTGAACGCCTTCTTCACCTATACCGTGGTCCTGCACATGGGTCACACCTGGCAGGTCGCGCTGGGTGCGGTGTTCCTCTCGGCGGTGCTGTTCTTCCTGTTGTCGATCTTCCGTATCCGCGAGTGGATCGTGAACAGCATCCCGCTGCCGCTGCGCTCGGCCATCGCGGCGGGCATCGGCCTGTTCCTGGCGCTGATCGCCCTGCACAACGCCGGCATCGTGGTCGACAACCCGGCGACCCTGGTGGGCCTGGGTGACCTCAAGCAACCCGCGCCGATCCTGGCGACCCTTGGCTTCTTCCTGATCGTCGCGCTCGAATCGCTGAAGGTGCGCGGCGCGGTGCTGATCGGCATCCTCGCGATCACCCTGGCCTCGATCCTGCTGGGCGTGACGCCGTTCGGCGGCATCGTCTCCATGCCACCGTCGCTGGCGCCGACCTTCCTGCAGCTGGACATCGCCGGCGCCCTCGACGTGGGCCTGGTCAGCGTGATCTTCGCCTTCCTGTTCGTCGACCTGTTCGACAACTCCGGCACCCTGATCGGCGTGGCCAAGCGCGCGGGGCTGATGGGCAAGGACGGCTACATGCCGAAGATGGGCCGAGCCCTGATCGCCGACAGTACCGCGGCCATGGCCGGCTCCCTGCTGGGCACCTCGACCACCACCAGCTACATCGAATCCGCCGCGGGCGTGAGTGCGGGCGGGCGTACGGGCCTGACCGCCATCGTGGTCGCCATCCTGTTCCTCCTGGCGCTGTTCTTCGCCCCACTGGCCGGCAGCGTACCGGCCTTCGCCACCGCCCCGGCGCTGCTGTTCGTCGCGGTGCTGATGGCCTCGGGCCTGGCGGAAATAAACTGGGACGACGTCACCGAGGCCGCGCCCGTGGTGGTCACCGCCCTGGCCATGCCGCTGACCTACTCGATCGCCAACGGCATCGCCTTCGGTTTCATCGCCTGGACCGCCGTCAAGCTGATCTCCGGTCGCTACCGCGACCTGAACTCGGCCCTGGTGATCCTGTCCATCCTGTTCGTCATCAAGCTGGGCTGGCTCAACGCATGAGTGCTGTCTTCGATCCTTCCACCTATGCCACGCAACTGGACGCCAAGGTCACCCGCCTGCGCGAGCTGCTGGCACCGTTCGACGCGCCGGAACCGGCCGTGTTCGACTCGCCGCGCGAGCACTATCGCCTGCGCGCCGAATTCCGCCTGTGGCGCGAGGACGGCCAGCGCCACTACGCGATGTTCGCCCCGGGCGAGAAGCACACGCCGATCCTGATCGACGACTTCCCCATCGCCAGCCAGCGGATCAATGCCTTGATGCCGCGCCTGAAAGCCGCCTGGCAGGCCAGCGAGGCGCTGAGCAACCGGCTGTTCCAGGTGGAGTTCCTCACCACTCTGGCCGGCGATGCCATGGTCACCCTGTGCTACCACCGCCCGCTGGACGAAGCCTGGGAAATCGCCGCGCGACAGTTGGCCGACGAGCTGGGCGTCAGCATCATCGGCCGTTCCAAGGGCAAGCGCCTGGTCATCGGCCGCGACTATGCCGTGGAAAGACTCGAGGTGGCCGGCCGCGTGTTCAGCTACCGCCAGCCGGAAGGCGCCTTCACCCAGCCCAACGGCGCGGTGAACCAGAAGATGCTGGGCTGGGCCTTCGAGGCCATGGGCGAGCGTGATGACGACCTGCTGGAGCTGTACTGCGGCAACGGCAACTTCACCCTGCCGCTGGCCACCCGCGCGCGCCAGGTGCTGGCCACCGAGATCAGCAAGACCTCGGTCAATGCCGCGCTGAGCAACCTGGATGAGAACGGTGTGGATAACGTTCGGCTGGTGCGCCTGTCGGCCGAAGAGCTGACCCAGGCCCTGAACGAGGTTCGCCCGTTCCGCCGGCTCGAAGGCATCGACCTGAAGGGCTATGCGTTCGGCACGGTGTTCGTCGACCCGCCGCGTGCCGGCATGGACCCGGACACCTGCGAACTGGCCCGGCGCTTCGAGCGCATCCTGTACATCTCGTGCAACCCCGAGACCCTGGCGGCGAACATCGCCCAGTTGCACGACACCCACCGCATCGAGCGCTGCGCGCTGTTCGACCAGTTCCCGTATACCCACCACATGGAAAGCGGCGTGCTGCTGGTACGGCGCTGACCGCACGGGCGCTATCGCCGGCAAGCAGGCTTCCACAGGCAATGCGCTGAGCTTGAGGGCTACGCGGTGCCTGTGGAAACCAGCTTGCCGGCGATGCTTTTCCGGTGCATCAGAAGTCGAAGAACACCGTCTCTCCTTCTCCCTGAATGCGGATATCGAAGCGATACGCCGCCTGGCCTTCCACCTCGCAGCGCCTGGCGATCAGCGTCTCGCGCCGCTGCGGCTGCTCGATCAGGTTGAGCACCGGGCACGTGGCGTTGGCCTCGGCCTCATCGTCGAAATACAACCGCGTATGCAGGTGGATGTTGATGCCACGGGCGAACAGGCTGATGTTGATATGCGGCGCCATGGGTACGCCCGCGGCATTCTTCACCACCCCTGGCTTGACCGTGTGCAGGGTCCACTCGCCGGCGTCGAAGGTGGTGGCGGTGCGGCCGAAGCTGTTGAAGGCGTTTTCCAGGTTGTAGTGGTCCTGGTACTCGCCGCTGGCGTCGGCTTGCCAGAACTCCAGGAACGAATCGCGCACCAGGTGGCCGTTGCCGTCATACACGTGGCCGATCAACAGGATGTGCTCGCCCGGCGCGTGCGGCTTGGCCAGGCGGTTCCAGATCTCCTGGTCGCGGGTCGGGTTGCCGGCCGCCGCCAGGGCGAGGCCGATATGCACGTAGGGGCCGGCGGTCTGCGAAGGGGTTTCCGGCAGCAGTTCGATAGGCATGGCAGGCTCCTCAGCAGTTCTCGAAGTGGCTCTTGCGCTGGCCGCGCAGCACGATGTCGAAGCGATAGGCCAGGCAGTCCATGGGGTTGGCGTTGCTCATGTCGAGCTTGGCGATCAGCCGCTGTACCGCGTCGGGGTTGGCGATCGACTTGACGATCGGGCACAGCGGGATCAGCGGGTCACCTTCGAAATACAGCTGGGTGATCAGCCGGGTGGCGATCGACGGGCCGCTGATCGACACATGGATATGCGCCGGACGCCAATCGTTGGGGCCGTTGCGCCAGGGGTAGGGGCCAGGCTTGATGGTGCGGAAGCTGTAGTAACCGTCGCGGTCGGTCAAGCAGCGGCCAACACCGCCGAAATTCGGGTCCAGCGGCGCCAGGTAGCGATCGTTCTTGTGCCGGTAGCGACCACCGGCGTTGGCCTGCCACATCTCCACCAGGGTGTTGGGCACCGGCGTGCCGTACTGGTCGAGCACACGCCCGGCCACGATGATGCGCTCGCCGATCGGCAGGCCGCCATGGTTGAAATTCAGCAGCAGATCGTTGTCATGGGGACCGAAACCGAGGTGGGAAAAGTCCGGGCCGGTGCTTTCGCTGATCGACTGCGGGATGCTCACCAAGGCTTGGCGCGGGGAGCGTGCCACGGACGTCTTGTAGTCGGGGGTGAAGGCCTTGGGGTGCCAGTTGCGATCACGGATCACGAAGCGGCGGGTGTCCTGGGCGGGCATGCCGTTTTCCTCTCTTGGAATTATGGAGTCGCCTGTGCGTGGCAGGCTGGCCTGCAGTTTCGAACAGGCCGGGCAGCGTGAATATTGAAAACATGCTGACCATCCATAACCTTTTGGTTATGGATGCACACGCCGGCTGACAGGCGCAGCGACACTGAACTAATCTTTGTCTTCATGTTTCACGCTCCGGAGAGCATTTCATGGAATGGCGAAAAGGCCGACGCAGCGACAACGTAGTCGATGCCCGCGGCGCAGGTGGTGGCGGCGGCATGCGTTTTGGCGGCGGCAAGGGGTTGGGGCTTGGCGCGATCCTGCTGATCGTGGGGATCGGCTGGATCACCGGGCAGGATCCGTTGCAGATCCTCGGCCAGATCGCCGGCCAGATGGAGCAGCAACAGCAGCAGGTCCCTGCCGGGGCGGGTGGCAAGGCACCGCCGGCCAACGACGAGCAGGCCGAGTTCGTCGCCTCGATCCTCGGCGACACCGAAGATACCTGGAAAGCCCTGTTCGCCCAGGCCGGCAAACAGTACCGCGACCCCAAGCTGGTGCTGTTCAGCGGCCAGGTCAGCTCGGCCTGCGGTTTCGCCTCCTCGGCGGTCGGACCGTTCTACTGCCCGGCCGACCAACGGGTGTACCTGGACATGACGTTCTTCCGCGAAATGGAAACCCGCTTCGCCGCCGCCGGCGACTTCGCCCAGGCCTATGTGATCGCCCATGAGATCGGCCACCATGTGCAGACCCTGCTGGGGGTCTCTGCCCAGGTCGACGCTGCCCGCCGCAGTGGCCAGCGCATGGAGGGCGACAACGGCCTGCTGGTGCGCCAGGAGCTGCAGGCCGACTGCCTGGCCGGGGTCTGGGCCTACCAGGCGCAGAAACGCCTGAACTGGCTGGAGCCGGGCGATGTCGAGGAAGCCCTCAACGCCGCCAATGCCATCGGCGACGACCGCCTGCAGCAGCGCGGCCAGGGCCGCGTGGTGCCGGACTCGTTCACCCATGGCACCTCGGCCCAGCGTGTGCGCTGGTTCAAGGCCGGCTTTTCCAGCGGCGACGTCAATCGCTGCGATACCTTCAACGCACGCAGCCTCTGAAACCGACCTAAACCCCATTCGCGGCGCTCCGACGTCCCGGCAAGCCCGCGAATGGGGCGCAGAGCGCCCTCCGCGATCTCCCGCACGCAAACGTTTCAAATGTTCTCGAAAAAGCGTTTCAGCTTCGGCCCTGCTTGCCGATAACCCCTCCACGAATCAGCGGGCCCACCTGATAACAACAAACGCCCGGCGGTTGGAGATCAAGAGAGCGAAAATCACTTCGGGAGAGCGTGCATGAACAGCTGGTTTGCCAACATCAGCGTCAACCTTAAACTCGGGCTGGGCTTCGGCCTGGTCCTGCTGCTGACCGGCCTGCTGGCCCTGACCGGCTGGACCAGCCTGGGCAGCCTGATCGACCGCAGCAACTGGATGAGCGACATCACCCAGCTCAACAGCGACCTGACCAACCTGCGCGTCGCGCGCCTGCAATACATGCTGACCAACGGCGACGACACCTCGGCCGCCAACGTGCTGGACAAGCTCGACACCTTCGGCGCCCAGCAGCAACACCTGGTCAACACTTTCAAGAGCCCGGAAAACCTCAAGCTGCTGCGCGAGCAGGGCCAGACCATCAGTGAGTACCGGGTCTCGCTGGACAAGATGCGCAAAGGCTACAGGGCCACCCTCGCCGCTCGTGAGGCCATGGGCCAGACCGCCAGCCAGGCCCACGATGCGATCGAGACGATCGGCCGCGACGTGCTGGCAAGCCCGCAGGACGATGCCGCCCGCCTGGCGCAGTACCTGGTGGTCAGCAAGGTCGAGCAACAGTTGGCCCAGGTGCGCCTGGACGTGCGCAACTACATCACCGACCTCACCCCCGATGCCGAACAGGCCGCCCTGCGCCAGCTCGATGCCGCACTGGCGCAAATCGACGACCTCAAGCGCCAGTTGCCGGGCGAGACCGCGCCTATCCAGCAGTTCGAGCGTGCCATGCTGGCCTATCGCGATGCCGTGCGTCAGTTCCGCGACGCCACCGCCGAGATTGGCGTGGCCCGCGCGGAAATGACCGTACAGGGTGCCGATATCGTCAAGCGCAGCGATGCGCTGTACAAGATCCAGCTCGAGCGCCGCGACAACGAAAGCGCCCAGGCGCGCAGCCTGCAGACCATCGCCACGCTGCTGGCGCTGCTGGTGGGCGTGCTGGCGGCCTTCCTCATCACCCGGCAGATCACCCGCCCGCTGCGCGAGACCCTGGATGTGGTGGAAAAGATCGCCAGCGGCGACCTCACCCAGGACCTGCGCGTCACCCGTCGCGACGAACTGGGCGTGCTGCAGCAGGGCATCGCCCGCATGGGCGTGACCCTGCGCGAGCTGATCACCGGTATTCGCGACGGCGTCACGCAGATCGCCAGTGCCGCCGAGGAACTGTCGGCGGTGACCGAGCAGACCAGCGCAGGCGCCAACAGCCAGAAGGTCGAGACCGACCAGGTCGCCACGGCGATGCACGAGATGGCCGCGACCGTCCAGGAAGTGGCGCGCAATGCCGAGCAGGCCTCCCATGCCGCAACCGGCGCCGATGAGGAAGCCCGTGCCGGCGATCGCGTGGTGGGCGAGGCGGTCAGCCAGATCGAGCGCCTGGCCGCCGAGGTGCATCGCTCCACCGAGGCCATGAGCCTGCTGCAGCAAGAAAGCCAGAAGATCGGCAGCGTCATGGACGTGATCAAGTCGGTGGCCGAGCAGACCAACCTGCTGGCGCTCAACGCCGCCATCGAGGCGGCACGCGCCGGTGAAGCCGGCCGTGGCTTCGCGGTGGTGGCCGACGAGGTACGCGGCCTGGCCCAGCGTACCCAGCAGTCCACCGAGGAGATCGAGGAGCTGGTGGCCAGCCTGCAGAACGGTACCCAGCAGGTGGCCGACGTCATGCTCGGCAGCCGCTCCCTGACCGACAGCAGCGTGGAGCTTGCGCGCAAGGCCGGGCTGTCGCTGGAGAACATCACCCGCACGGTGTCGAACATCCAGTCGATGAACCAGCAGATCGCTGCCGCTGCCGAACAGCAGAGCGCCGTGGCCGAGGAAATCAGCCGCAGCATCCTGAATGTACGGGACGTGTCGGAACAGACCGCCACGGCGAGCGACGAGACGGCGGCCTCCAGCGTCGAACTGGCGCGGCTGGGTGGGCACCTGCAAACGCTGGTCAGCCAGTTCCGCGTTTGACCGACAGGACCAGGGGCTGCTTTGCAGCCCTTTCGCGACACAAGGCCGCGAAAGGGGCGCGAAGCGGCCCCAGCCCAAATGTCTTCATCTTGCGGCCAGAGCGCCGCGAATGCGTCAGGCCAGGCACGCCACCCGGTTACCTGACAACCTTCCCTACACCCCGCCCACGCGGATCGGACGCAGTCTCCAGCGTGTCCCCCGTCACCCGGATCGCCTGGATATCGCCCATTTCCCAGCCCTGGTCCTCCAGCACATAGCCCATCGCCTTCAGCTCCTCGGCCACCGGCCCGGTCAGCGGCGCGTAGCTGTCGAAGTAGATCGTGTCCTTGGGCAGCAGTTGGTGATGCACGCGCTGCGCCGCCACGGCCTTCTCCAACGGCATGCCGTAGTCATACAGGTTGTTCATCACCTGGAAGATCGAGGTGAAGATCCGCGAACCGCCCGGCGTGCCGATCACCAGCGTCACCTTGCCGTCACGGGTGACCAGGCTCGGGCTCATGGACGACAGCATGCGTTTGCCCGGCGCGATGGCATTGGCGTCACCGCCGACTACACCGAAGGCATTGGCCACGCCAGGCTTGGCGCTGAAATCGTCCATCTCGTCGTTGAGCAAAAAGCCCGCGCCCTTGACCACCACACCGCTGCCGTAGTCGAGGTTGAGGGTATAGGTGTTGCTCACCGCGTTGCCCTGCTTGTCGACGATGGAGAAGTGGGTGGTCTGGTGCGACTCCAGGCCCGGGCGCACCTTGTCGGTCTCGGAGATCGCGTCGGGGTTGACCTGTTCAGCGCGCTTGGCCAGGTAGTCCTTGTCGATCAACTGGGCGACCGGCACCTGGGTGAAGGCCGGGTCGCCCAGGTAGTCGGCGCGGTCGGCGAACACGCGCTTCTCGATCTCCGCCAATAGGTGGATGTAGCGCGCCGAGTTGTGCGCCACGCCCTTGAAGTCCGCCGCCCGCACTTCCTTGATGCCCAGCAGCTGGGCCAGTGCAACACCGCCGGAGCTGGGCGGCGGTGCGGTATAGACCACGTTGCCGCGCCAATCGAGGGCCATCGGCTGGCGCCACACGGCCTTGTAGTCCTTGAGGTCGTCCTTGGTGATCAGGCCCTTGTCGGCCTGCATCTGCGCCACCAGCAGGTCGGCGGTCCGGCCCTGGTAGAACTCGCTGACGCCCTTGTCGGCGATGCGCTCGAGGGTCTGCGCCAGCTCCGGCTGCTTGAACAGCTCGCCGACCTTCATGCTGGCGAAGTAGTCGTTGAAGTTGGTGGCCTCCTTGAACAGGCCCTGGGCGTCGTCGCGGTACTGGTACTGTTTTTCGGCGACCTTGAAGCCGTTTTTGGCATAGCCGATGGCCGGGGTCAGCAGCTCGCTCCAAGGCAGCTTGCCGAACTTCTGATGGGCCTCCCACAGCCCCATCACCGTACCCGGCACGCCGGCGGCACGGGCGCCGACCAGGCTCAGGTTCTCGATGACCTCGCCCTTGTCGTCCAGGTACATGTCGCGGCTGGCGGCCTTGGGAGCCACCTCGCGGTAGTCGAGGAAATACGGCTTGCCGTCGACGAACAGGGTCATGAAGCCACCGCCACCGATGTTGCCGGCCTCGGGGTAGGTCACCGCCAGGGTGAAGGCCGTGGCCACTGCGGCATCCACCGCGTTGCCGCCCTTCTTCAGAATATCGGCGGCGACCTGTGCGCCATATTCATCGGGGGCGGCCACGGCACCGCCTTCGAGGGTCACGGCAAATGCCGAGGAACAGCTGAGGATCGCGGCCCCGAAGGCCAGGGACCGGAACATGACGATACGCATGCGCACTTTCCTTGGTGTTGTTCTTGTCGAACAGTCATTAAGGCCCAAGCCTCTGGACTACGCAAACACCCAGGGAATTTCCACCGTCGATGAACGTCAGGGCAGCGAGCAGGCGTACATCGCCAGCTTTTGCTGGATGAAGTCGAGGAAGCACTGGATGCGCAGGGCCAACTGGGTATTGCGGTAGTACACCGCGTGAATCGGTTGGCGATAGCCATTGTTGAACTCGCCTAGCACGACCTGCAGGCGACCGCTGCGGATGTCCTCGTGGGTCATGAAGTGCGACAGGCTGACGATGCCCTCGCCAGCCAGGGCCAACTGACGCAAGGTCTCGCCGCTGGAGGCGACCAGGCTGGGGCGGATGCTCCAGCGATCGCCCTCGGCATGACGCAATGGCCACTGGTTGAGGGTTTCCAACTGGCTGAAGCCGAGCAGGCAATGCTCGTCGAGGTCCTCCACCCGCTGTGGGGTGCCATGGCGGGCCAGGTACTCGGGGCTGGCCAGTACCTGCACCGGGCTGCAGCCCAGGGAGCGGGCGTGCAGGCTGGAGTCGGCCAGCTCGCCGATGCGGATGGCCACGTCGGTGCTCTGCTCCAGCAGGTCGATGATCAGGTCGTCGGTGTTCAGTTCCAGTTCGATCCCTGGGTACTGGCGGCGGAACTCGCCGATCCAGGGCAGGATGGCATGCAGCATGAACGGCGCGGCGGCATTGATGCGCAGGCGCCCGGAGGGGGTCTGGCGGTGCATCGACAGACGTTCTTCCATCTCGTCCATCTGCTCGAGGATCAGCCGCGCGCGTTCGAGGAAGAAGCGGCCTTCCTCGGTCAGGTCCATGCGCCGGGTGGTGCGATTGACCAGCGTGGTGCCGAGCTTGGTTTCCAGCCGCGACAGGGTGCGGCTGACCGCCGAGGGGGTCTGGCCGATCTGCTCGGCGGCGGCGGAGATCGAGCCGCAGTCGATCACGGCGACGAATACCTGGAGCTCTTCGGATCGGGTTTTCACGTATCAGACCTGTGCTGAAGCATGCCGTGATTGATAGCCGGTGATGGGGGTTCCTGCAAGGGGGCCGCTTCGCAGCCCCAGGCCCCATCACTGGGCCTTGCCGAACACCTTGTCCAGGTGCGCCTCATAGGCCGCCACGGTCGCCGGCACATCCGGCCGCTTCATCACATCCACCGCCAGGAAGGTCGGCAGCCCACTCATGCCCAGGAACTGGTTGGCCTTGTGGAACGGGAAGTACACCGCATCCACCCCCTTGCCCTCGAAGAAGTCGGCTGGGTCATCGAAGGCCTGTTGCGGGGCGTTCCAGGTGGCCGAGATCATGTACTGCTTGCCCTGGACCAGCCCACCGCTGCCGTACTTCTGCGAAGCATCGGAGCGGGTGCGGCCGTCGTTGGCGTACAGGCTGCCGTGGCCGGCGGTGAAGACTTCGTCGATGTACTGCTTGACGGTCCAGGGCGCGCCCATCCACCAGCCGGGCATCTGGTAGATCACCACATCGGCCCAGAGGTACTTTTCCACCTCTTCCCGGATGTCGTAGCCGCCGTCGATATAGGTCTGCTTCACGTCGAAACCGGCGCGGTCCAGGTGGGCCAGGGCGACATCGTGCAGGGTCTCGTTCAGGCGACCGTCGGAGTGAGCGAAGCGTTTGCCGCCGTTGAGCAGGAGGATCTTTTTCATGGGGGCCTCGTAAGGTGGTGTCGATCCGAGGCCAGTGAGCCGCCGATCGAGTCAAGTTGGATGGCGGTAGAGTAGGTATCCAGCGGAGGAGGAAAAAGAGACCCCAACGCAAAATACATTTGCGCTCAAATCATGAATGACAACCCTATTGTTGCCTTAGACTCTGACACCTCCCCATTCCCAAGGCCCTCTCCATGACCGAGCAATACGCCTTCATCCTCAAAGCCAAGACCCGCCCGGAAAAGGCCGAAGCCTTCGAACGACTGTTCCGTGCCTACGTCGAGCCCAGCCGCCAGGAGCCGGGTTGCATCGAGTACCACATGCTGCGCGACAAGGAAGACCCGAGCCTGTTCGTGTTCTACGAGGTGTGGGCCAGCAAGGCCGACCTGGACGTGCATTCGGCCCTGCCGCATATGCGCGAGTTCTTCGAACGGCGCATGGACTACCTGGAGCGCGACTTCGATATCCAGCTGATCGAAATGCTCAGCCCGTCCTCCGCTACCCGTTGACCAGCAGGTGCCCCCCCAGCAGCGCCAGGCCGATGAAGAAGCAGCGCCTGAACAGCGGGGCACTGATGCGCTGGCGCAGCCACTGGCCGCCGAGCATCCCCAGCAGGGCGGGTACCAGCACCAGCAGTGATGCGCCCAGTGCCTGGCCACCCAGCGCATCTTGCCCTGCCAGGCCCAAGGCCAGGGCGAAGGTGGAAACCGTGAACGCCAGGCCCAGGGCCTGGACCATCTCGTCGCGCGACAACCCCAGGCTCTGCAGGTAGGGCACCGCCGGCATCACGAACACGCCCGTCGCCGCCGTCACGACACCCGTCGCCAGGCCACACAACGGGCCCAACCACCACTCCCGCCGCGGCACCACCGACACTGTCGGCCCCACCAGCCCGTACAAGGCATACACCAGCAGCGCCCCACCCAGTGCATGCGCCGCCCAGGGGCCGCTGTCGATGCCCAGCCAGGCGCTGCCGAGCAAGGTACCGACGAAGATCATCGACAACATGCCGGCCAATCGGCGCAGCAGCACGCGCAGGTGCCCGCCGGCAGCCAGTTGCCAGAGGTTGGTCACGGTGGAGGGCACGATCAGCAAGGCGGCAGCCTGCGCCGGCGCCATAGCCAGGCCCAGCATGCCCATGGCAATGGTCGGCAGCCCGAGGCCGATCACACCCTTGACCGCGCCGGCCAGGAAGAAGGTCAGGAGCACCAGCAGCGACAGTGCCAGGCCCATGTTCTGGTAGAACTCGAGGACAGTATTCATGGACCCATGGTGCCCGGCCCGGGGGCTTGGGAAAATCTGCCATATACTCAGCCAGACTCTTGCCAGGACAGAGGCTGATGCATTTCGACCTGACCGACCTCACGCTGTTCCAGCACACCCTGGAATGCGGCAACATCACCGCCGGCGCCCGCCGCAGCCACCTGTCGCTGCCCGCCGCCAGCGCCCGTATCCGCGCCATGGAGGCGTCCCTCGGCATTCCCCTGCTCGAGCGCAATCGCCGTGGCGTGCAGCCTACCCCAGCCGGCCAGGCCCTGTTGCAGCATGCCCGGCTGATCGGCCAACAGGTCGAGCGCCTGCAATACGACCTGGCCCAGTACGCCCAAGGCCAACAGGGCCAGGTGCGCTTGTTGTGCAATACCGCCGCGCTGACCGAATACCTGCCGGAACTGCTGGCCGCGTACCTCGTCGAGCACCCTGGGGTCAGCGTGGATGTGCAGGAGTTGCCGAGCCTGCGCATCGTGCAGTCGATCAGCCAAGGCATGGCCGACCTGGGGATCATCTCCACCGCTGCGCCCAACGAGCATTTGCAGACCCGGCCGTTTCGCGCCGATCCGCTCGTGCTGGTGATGCCCCTCGGCCATCCCTTGGCCAAACACGACGCACCCACCTTCGTCGACAGCCTCGCCCATGGCCACGTCGGCCTGGGTGCCAACAGTGCCCTGGCCCTGTACCTGGAGGAACAAGCCCTGCGCGAAGGGCGGCGCATGCAGGTACGGGTGCGGGCCGAGGGGTTCGATGGTGTGCTGCGCATGGTCGCCGGAGGGGCTGGGATCGGCGTGGTGCCATTGGCTGCCGTGCACCGCTGGGAAGGGATACTACCCTTGTGCTGGACGGCCTTGACCGAAGACTGGGCCAATCGCCAGTTGTTGCTGTGTGCCCGGGACTTCGAGGCATTGCCAGGCTATGCGGCGGCGTTGGCAAGGCGACTGGAGACAGAGTGAGACTCGTCTCAGCCGGTCCCGCTGCAACCGCGAGCACGTTGCTAACCACATCAAGGCTGCGTTGCCGTTCTGGTCGTCACGCCGAATATTGCCTTCATTCGCTCGACATAGGTTTCCAGCTCACCTGAAAGCCCCAGATCCTTGAGCCTGACCTGCTCTTTTCCAATGCGCTCAAGAAACCGCCATATCCTGCTGAAGTACCTCTGGCAGCGGTATCGGCTCTTCGGAAAGCAACGAACTCAATTGAAGGACATCATTCCTGTGCTTGCGGATATTCCTGCTATCCACCTGCTCACCGGCGTCCTTTCGCCTCGACAGGTCCAGCCATGCCTTGGCCTTGAACGGGATGAGGCATGACGCACCGATATGCGTGATATCACTGCCAACTTGGCGAGCTTCCAGCAGAAACGCGTAGTACGCGTCGTCGAGAAGAATTGCCGACAAGCTGGAGGCTGCCTCGCCGGAGGGAATGGGCGCCAGTGTTTCACCCTCTTCGTGACCAAGCCCCTCTGGCTTGCGAGAGAACAACTCGATCTGTGCAGGATAGGCTTCCTTCGCAGGATTCTGGAACCGATAGAGGATCGGCCGGTCACCGCTGCGCTGCCTGACGCGATAACCGCCATCGCGAATGAAGTGCCAGAATTGATTGACGAAAGCGGCATCCAATGCCTCGATGATCAGCACGATGTCGAGATCCTTGGTGGCTCGGAACTCACCGCCCGCCTCGTCCATCACCAGCCAAGCCGCCACGCCACCGATCATGACGTACTGATCGCCGTATCCTTTGAAATGCTCAGCGAATAGCTCTAGTCCCCTGATAGCCAATGAATACTCTCCCTGATTTCATCCAATGCCATTTGAATACGTTCATCGGGGTTTTCTTCGAGACTCAACAGCAATGAGGCCTTGTCGGCCAGATTGGCCTCGTTCGGCAGTCCAGCGTATGACCAGACTTCAACCTCTGCCCTGATCTGGTCGACATCCTCAGTGACCCTGAAAACCTCTCCCTCCAGACGCGAGAAAACCTTCCGGGTCATGCCATAAACAGGCCGGCCAGGTGCGGCGAGCAATGTGTACTCGGCCAATGCCGCTTCCCCGACAAGGAACACACCGTTACCCAATTGCAACGTCGAATCGATGAAAACCCTTCGCTTTACAGGCGAACGGAAATACTGCCTGGCCTGGCTGAAAATTTCCGGCGCAGAAGCCTTGAATTCGTAACGATTGATGTTCACCCGATCGGCCACCGGTACAAGCAACCCAAGGGCCTGGAGTTGCTCAAGCACCTTGCCCAAGGTGACCCGGCTGTAGGTGTATTCCCCAAGGATGTCGACCGAAGAGAAGACGTCATGGCTAGCCCAACCCCCATAGAGGGATTGCAAGAGAACCGCCTGGGTCGCAGGCAACAGGCCAGCTCCGGACAGCACGGGTTTGCGCTGGCGAAAGCGCTCGCGCAGGTCAATGGCTATCTCGGGGATGAACATCTGATAGCGTGGCTGGATGAAATTGATCCGATGACCGATAAGGCTGCGTCGCTCATGGGCGGAAAGAGAGGCGAAAGCCAGCACGATAGTCGCGTCCGTCGCCTTGCGGATCTGGTCGAGATGCTTGTTCAGGGCTATCACGCCTGGATAGCGGCTCTCTCGCGGTACCAGCAAGAGCAGTTCCAGATCCGCTAACGAGCCGAGCCCCAATCTCACCTCGACTGGCTGGTACGCATCCTTGATATGAAACGGGAGTTTCAGCAGGGAAATCCTGGTCTGGACGCTGGCACCCAGCATCGACTCCAGATAAGCCCCGACTTCCTTTCGCAGATTGTCCATACCAGCCCCTGTAAACTCTATTTTTAAACTGTAAACCAGCATTGTTTACAATTCAAAAATCACGTTTACACAAAGCCGCTGACTCCGTTCCCGCTTGATCGATCCTTTCACACCGTTGGAATATCGCGCTTGCCGTTACACAAAATAATCCTCTAGGTTTGCGCCTTGAAGCCGCACCATGACAGGGAGCTCACCGTGCCATCCATCTACCAGCTAAAACCCCGCTTCCAAGCCTTGCTGCGCCCTGCGGTAAAGCGCTTGTACGAGCGTGGCGTCACCGCCAACCAGGTCACCGTCGCCGCCGCGCTCGTATCGGTACTGCTCGGCCTGCTGCTGGCCTGGCAAAGCCACATGGCCTGGCTGTTCATCCTGGTTCCGATCTGGATGCTGCTGCGCATGGCGCTCAATGCGGTCGATGGCATGCTCGCCCGGGAGTTCGGCCTGCAGTCGAAGCTGGGCGCCTACCTCAACGAACTGTGCGACCTGATCGCCGATGCCGCGCTGTACCTGCCATTCGCCCTGCTGCCGGGTGTGTCGTCTACCCTGGTGGTGCTGGTCGTGCTGGCATCGCTGATCAGCGAATACGCCGGGGTGATGGGGCCGCTGGCCGGAGCCTCGCGGCGCTACGACGGGCCGATGGGCAAGAGCGACCGGGCGTTTGCCTTCGGCGTGCTGGGGGCCGGAGTCGCCTTCGGGGTATTGAATGCGGCATGGATCGACGGCCTGTTGCTGGTCATCCTGGCGCTCTCGCTCTATACCCTCTACAACCGGGTTCGCCAAGGGCTGGCCGAAACCCGCTGACCTCGCCGGACAAGGACCTTCGCCATGCGCCAAGCGCAATCGCTGCACTTCTCGACTCATGACGGTGTCGAGCTGCATTACCGCCACTGGCCCGCTACCCGCAACGAACACCAGCCGCGCCGGGCGGTAGTGATGTTCCACCGCGGCCACGAGCATGGCGGGCGCATGGCCCATCTGGCCGACGAACTGGACATGCCCGGCTACGACTTCTTCGCCTGGGACGCCCGCGGCCACGGCCAGTCGCCGGGCGCACGTGGTGACAGCCCGAGCTTCGCCACCAGCGTGCGCGACGTGCAGACCTTCATCGAGCATATCCAGGCCCAGCACGGCATCGCGGAGCAGGACATGGTGGTGCTGGCGCAGAGCGTCGGCGCCGTGCTGGTGGCCACCTGGGCCCATGACTATGCGCCCAGGGTACGCTGCCTGGTGCTCGCCTCGCCGGCCTTCAAGGTCAAGCTCTACGTGCCCTTCGCCCGCCCAGGGCTGAAACTGCTGAAGGCCTTGCGTGGCAACTTCTTCGTCAACAGCTACGTCAAGCCGCGCCTGCTCACCCATGACCCGGAGCGAGTCATGTCGTACGTGGCCGACCCGCTGATCAGCCGACCGATCTCGGTGACCATGCTGCTGGGCCTGTACGAGGCGGCCGAGCGGGTGCTCGCCGATGCCCAGGCGATCCAGGTACCGACTCAGTTGCTGGTCTCCGGCACCGACCTGGTGGTCGAACGCAAGCCGCAGGAGCGCTTCTTCGAGCGCCTGGGCAGCACGCGCAAGGAACTGCACATCCTCCCGGGCTTCTTCCACGACACCCTCGGCGAACGTGATCGCGGCCACGCCCTGGCGCGTATCCAGCGCTTCGTCGAACACTGCTTCGACGCCCCCGCCCCGCGGCCTTCGCTGCTCGATGCCGACAAGGTCGGCGCCAGCTGCGCCGAGGCCGAGTGCCTGGCCGCACCGCTGCCGCGTCACTCGCCCCGCGACCTCTACTGGCGTGCCACCCGTGCCGGCCTGCGCCTGGGCAAGGGCTTCTCGGACGGCGTGAAGCTGGGCTTCGAAACCGGCTTCGACTCCGGCAGCACCCTCGACTACGTCTACCGCAACCAGCCCTGCGGCAAGGGCAAGCTGGGCGAATGGATCGACCGCAACTACCTCGATGCCATCGGCTGGCGCGGCATCCGCCAGCGCAAGCAGCATGCGGAGGAACTGCTGCGCCTGGCCATCCAGCACCTGCGCGCGCAGCAATGCAGGGTGCATATCGTCGATATCGCCGCCGGCCATGGCCGCTACATCCTCGAGGCCCTGCAAGGCCTGGAACAGTTACCCGACTCGATCCTGCTGCGCGACTACAGCGAACTGAACGTGCAGCAAGGCAGCGCACTGATCGCCGAGAAAGGCCTGG
Source organism: Pseudomonas sp. I2 (assembly GCF_040984075.1). Lineage (NCBI taxonomy): Bacteria > Pseudomonadati > Pseudomonadota > Gammaproteobacteria > Pseudomonadales > Pseudomonadaceae > Pseudomonas > Pseudomonas sp. I2. The sequence goes on along the minus strand of NZ_JBCGFQ010000041.1, from coordinate 19,666 downwards.
ACGAGATCGCCCGCTTCGTCCAAGGCGACGCCTTCGACCGCCAAGGCCTGGCCGCCCTCGACCCACGTCCGACCCTGGCGGTGGTCTCGGGCCTCTACGAGCTGTTCGCCAGCAATCAGTTGGTGGGCAACTCCCTGGCAGGCCTGGCCGATGCCGTCGAGCCTGGCGGCTACCTGGTCTACACCGGCCAGCCCTGGCACCCGCAACTGGAGATGATCGCCCGCGCCCTGACCAGCCACCGCGACGGCCAGGCCTGGGTGATGCGCCGCCGCAGCCAGGCAGAGATGGACCAGTTGGTGGAGGCGGCAGGCTTTCGCAAGATCGCCCAGCGCATCGACGAATGGGGCATCTTCAGTGTCAGCCTGGCGCAGCGGGCAGGCTGATGGTGTACGAAGCGGCCACGGCCTACTGGCCCTCGCTACTCTGCTGACACTCCCTTTCACTGGATGAGAACGTGCCATGCTCGCCGCCCTGACCGCCTTCGCCATCACCTGCGCCGCGCGCCTGATCACTGGCGCACGCGCCCTGTGGCTGGGCTGCACACCCCAACCGGTGCAGCGCCTGTACTTCGCCAACCACAGTAGCCACGGCGACTTCGTGCTGCTCTGGGCCTCGCTGCCAGAGCCCTTGCGCCGCCGCACGCGTCCAGTGGCCGGTGCCGACTACTGGAGCAAGCCCGGTATCCGCGACTTCCTCATCCGCAAGGTCTTCAACGGCGTGCTCATCGACCGCCAGGGCGGCAGCCCCCACGACAACCCACTGCAACCGGTGCTGGATGCCCTGGCCCAGGGAGACTCGTTGATCTTTTTCCCCGAGGGCACCCGCAACCTGGGCGAGGAGCCCCTGCTGCCGTTCAAGAGTGGCCTGTTCCACCTGGCAGCGGCCAACCCCGACATCGAACTGGTCCCGGTGTGGCTTGCCAACCTCAACCGGGTGATGCCCAAGGGCCGTGCCCTGCCGTTGCCGCTGCTGTGTACCTTGAGTTTCGGCGAACCGATCCGCCTGCAGGCCGACGAAAGCAAGCAGGCCTTTCTCGAGCGGGCCAGCCAGGCCCTGCTGAACCTGGCCCCGAAGGATGCCTGAAATGGACGACAACACCCTTTCCCTGTTCGCCGGCATCGGCGCCCTGCTGCTGCTCGCCAGCGTGATCGGCCGCCTGCTCAAGTGGCGTGCCGGCCCTGCGCCGCATGCGGTGATCGACAACCTCAACGCACGTATCAACGCCTGGTGGGTGATGGTGCTGGTGATCGGCCTCGCCTTCGTGTTCGGCAAGTACGGCGTGATCCTGCTGTTCTACTTCGTCTCGTTCTACGCCCTGCGCGAGTTCATGACCCTCACCCCGACCCGGCGCAGCGACTACCCGGCGCTGCTGGCAGCGTTCTACCTGGCGCTACCGGTGCAGTACCTGCTGATCGCCATGGATTGGTACGGCCTGTTCAGCATCTTCATCCCGGTGTACCTGTTCCTCTTCCTGCCGATCCTGGCGAGCTTCGGCGGCGACACCACGCGCTTTCTCGAGCGTGCCTCGAAGGTGCAGTGGGGGCTGATGATCGCGGTGTACTGCCTGTCCTCGGTGCCGGCGCTGATGACCCTGGACATCCCCGGCTATGAAGGCCGCAACCTGCTGCTGATCGCCTGGCTGATCCTCGTGGTGCAGATCAGCGACGTGTTGCAGTACGTCTGCGGCAAGCTGTTCGGCAAGCACAAGGTCGCACCCAACCTGTCGCCATCGAAGACCGTCGAAGGCCTGGCCGGCGGCGTCGCCCTGGCCACCCTGGTCGGTGCGCTGCTGTGCTGGATCACCCCGTTCAGCTTCTGGCAGGCCGCGCTGATGGCCCTGACGGTGAACACGATGGGCTTCTTCGGCGGGCTGGTGATGTCGGCGATCAAGCGCGACCGTGGGGTGAAGGATTGGGGGCACATGATCGAGGGCCATGGCGGCATGCTCGATCGCATGGACTCGGTGTGCTTCGCGGCGCCGGTGTTCTTCCATTTCGTGCGCTATTGGTGGGCGTGAGGTAGTTGATACCCCTTGGGGGTATTGATGCGTGAACACCACTGCCCATTGTGTAGCGTGCCGGCGATGGGCTGCACAGCAGCCCTCGACCTCATTACTTGAGGTAAGACCGCAACAACGACGCCACTTTGTCCACCTCTTCCTGCCGCGCCTCAGCACTCAGCCCGTCCGCCACCAAGTGCTCGCGGATATGCCCTTCCATTACCTCAGCCATCAACCCGTTCACCGCCCCCCGTACAGCAGCGATCTGCTGCAGGATGGCTAGACAGTCCTTGTCCTGCTCCAGCGCAGTTTCCAGAGCCGCCGCTTGGCCTTTGATCTTGCGCACGCGGGTCAGCAATTGCTTCTTGCCATTGACAGTATGTGCCATTCAGTCTCGCACCATGGTAGGTATACTGGGGTATAGTATATTTTCGATCATTTGCGGAGCATGATAAACCATGGTGGAGCAAACCTCGGACAAGTGGCTGCACAGTCACCAGTTCCACACCAGCAACCTGGGCGCAGAACGCAAGACACGCCTGGCGGTATGGCTCACCGCCGTAATGATGGTGGTGGAAATCGCCGGGGGCTGGTTCTTCAACTCCATGGCCCTGCTCGCCGACGGCTGGCACATGAGCTCCCACGCCCTGGCCCTGGGGCTTTCACTGCTGGCCTATGCCGCCGCACGGCGTTATGCAGGCGATCGGCGCTTCGCCTTCGGTACCTGGAAGATCGAGATCCTCGGCGGCTACTCCAGCGCGCTGCTACTCCTGGGCGTTGCGGGGTTGATGGCTTTCCAGTCGGTCGAGCGACTCCTGGCACCGGGCCCGATCCACTATGACCAGGCAATCGCCATCGCAACCTCGGGCCTTGCGGTGAACCTCATCTGCGTCTGGCTGCTGCGCGACGATCACTCACACCATCACCACCGCCACGACCCTCATCACGACCATGGTCATCACCACGACCTGAACCTGCGTTCAGCGTACTTGCATGTGATCGCCGATGCTGCCACCTCGGTACTGGCGATCATCGCCCTGCTGGCGGGCAAGTTCTGGAGCGCGGGTTGGCTCGACCCGGTGATGGGCCTGGTGGGTGCAGTATTGGTGGCATGGTGGGCCCGAGGCTTGCTACGCGACACTGGGCGGGTGTTGCTGGACGCCGAGATGGATGCGCCGGTGGTCGAGGAGATCCGCGAATCGGTGGCACAACTGCCGATGCCCGCCACCATTACCGACCTGCACGTGTGGCGCGTCGGCAAGGACCAGTACGCCTGCATCCTCAGCCTAGCGACCCGCGCGCCACTGGATGCGGACGACGTTCGCCGGGTACTTGATGTCCATGAGGAGCTGGCCCATGTCACCGTGGAAGTGAATGCGCTGGCGAGCCCCCGATAGCGCGTCCAGGCACTTGGGCGTCGAGCCCAGGCAACTCCCCCTCGGCCACAGCCCCTATGGTGATGCGTCATTCAGCCATTCACCTGGAGCCCTGCCATGTCCGACTTTATCACCGTCCTACGCGAAACCTGCCCGACCCCCGTGGTCGATGCCACCAAGTGGAAGCGCATCGGCGGCGATCCGCACACGGTCAACCTCAACGCCTACCTGTCGGCCGATGGCAGTAAGATCATGGGCACCTGGATCTGCACCCCTGGCAAGTTCGAGGTCAACTACGAGAAGTGGGAGTACTGCCACTTCCTCGACGGCTACTGCATCGTCACCCCGGAAGGTGAAGAGCCCAAGCACCTGAAGGCCGGTGATGTGTTCGTCATCGAGCCAGGGATGAAGGGGACCTGGGAAGTGGTCGAGACCGTACGCAAGTACTTCGTCTTCGCCTGATTGCTCTTGGGCCCTGCAGGGCCTCTGGATGGGCTTGCCGGCAATGGGCTGCAAAGCAGCCCACTTGCAGCGGTCCATCAATCGAATGCATTTCCCGGACGGCAAAAAGATCGCGGAGCAGATGCCCTTCCCCAAGGTGCGCAGTTACATGGGGAAGGCCACCTGGCCCGCGATGAAGTCCACCTCGCGCATCAATCCTTCTTGCGATAGCTCTCGATGATCGCCGAGAAATCCTTGCCACCCTCGCCACGCAGGCTCATGGCCTGGTACAGCTGCTGGGCCACGGCGCCGAGGATCACTGGCTGGTGGGCCAGGCGCGCCGCTTCGGTGGCCAGGCCCAGGTCCTTGAGCATCAGCTCGGCACCAAAGCCGCCGGTGTAGCCCCGCGACGCCGGGGCGGTCTCGACGATGCCCGGCCATGGGTTGTAGGTGTCCGAACTCCAGCAACGGCCCGTGGAACTGTTGATGATGCCGGCCAGCACCTGGGTGTCGATGCCCAGGGCATTGCCCAGGGCCATGGCCTCGGACACGCCGATCATCGAAATGCCCAGCAGCAGGTTGTTGCAGATCTTGGCGATCTGACCCGTGCCGACCTCACCACAATGCACGATGTTGCGGCCCATCTGCTCCAGCACCGGCTTGAGGGTGGCGAACAGCTCGTTGCTGGCCCCGACCATGAAGGTCAGGGTGCCGGCCGCGGCGCCCCCGGTACCGCCGGACACCGGCGCATCGCCCATGTCCACCCCCTTGGCCGCCGCGGCCTTCGACACCTCCCGAGCGGTCTGCGGGTCGATGGTGCTGCAATCCACGGTCGGCGTGCCGGGACGCACGCCGGCCAGCACGCCGTCGTCACCGAGATAGACGCTGCGCACATGGGCCGCAGCCGGCAGCATGGTGATCACCAGGTCACTGTTGGCGGCAGCGTCCTTGGGCGAGGCGCTGACCTGCCCGCCCAGCTCGGCGAGTTCGGCGAGCACGGCCTTGTTCAGGTCGAACAGGTTCAATGCGTGCCCGGCCTTGATCAGGTTGCGGGCCATGGGCGCGCCCATGTTGCCCAAACCGATGAATGCGATGCGCATGGCGATCTCCTTAGCGCAGGCTGATGGTGGTGTTCACGCCGTCGCCCAGGCTGTCGTCGTCGAACCAGCGGGCGGTGACGGTCTTGGTCTGAGTGTAGAACTGCACCACCTGCTTGCCGTACGGGCCCAGGTCGCCCAGCTTGGAGCCACGGGACCCGGTGAAGCTGAAGTACGGCACCGGCACCGGGATCGGGATGTTGATGCCGACCTGGCCGATGTCGATCTCGCTCTGGAACTTGCGCGCCGCCGCGCCGCTCTGGGTGAACAGGCCGGTACCGTTGCCGAACGGGTTGCGGTTGACCAGGGCGATGGCCTCGTCGAGGGTATCGACCTCCAGGGTCACCAGCACCGGGCCGAAGATCTCCTGGGTGTAGATCTGCATGTCGGTGGTCACGCCAGAGAACAGGGTCGGGCCGACGAAGTTGCCCTGCTCGTAGCCCGGCACCTTGACGTCGCGGCCATCGAGTTCGAGCGTGGCGCCTTCCTCGATGCCGCTTTCGATCAAGCCCAGCACACGTTCCTTCGCGCGCTTGGAAACCAGCGGGCCGACATCGGTGCCCGGCTCGCAACCGGCGTTGACCTTGAGCTGGCTGGCCGCAGCCTTGATGTCCGGCAGCCATTCACGGGCCTTGCCCACCAGCACCGCCACCGAGGTGGCCATGCAGCGCTGGCCGGCCGCGCCGAAGGCGGCTCCGACCAGGGCATTGATGGTCTGGGTGCGGTTGGCGTCGGGCAGCACCACGGCGTGGTTCTTCGCGCCCATCATCGACTGCACGCGCTTGCCATGCTGGCTGGCCAGGTTGTAGACGTGGGTGCCGACCTCGGTGGAGCCAACGAAGGAGATCGCCTTGATGTCCGGGTGGGTGCAAATGGCGTCCACCACCTGCTTGCCACCATGCACCACGTTGAGCACACCGGCCGGCACGCCGGCTTCCAGCGCCAGCTCCACCAGTAGCATGGTCGACAGCGGGTCCTGCTCGGACGGTTTGAGGACGAAGGTGTTGCCGCAGACGATGGCCATGGGGAACATCCACAGCGGAATCATCGCCGGGAAGTTGAACGGGGTGATGCCAGCGCACACGCCGATCGGCTGACGCAGGGTGTAGGTGTCCACGCCGCCGGCGACATTCTCGGCGAACTCGCCCATCTGCAGGGTGCCGATGGACGCAGCGTGCTCGACCACTTCCAGGCCGCGGAAGATGTCGCCTTCGGCGTCGGCCAGGGTCTTGCCCTGCTCGGCACTCAAGGTCTGGGCGATGCGCTTGGTGTGCTCGCGGATCAGCGCCTGCAGCTTGAGCATGATGCGCATGCGGGCGCCGATCGGGGTTTCGCGCCAGGTGGCGAAGGCGCGCTGGGCAGCCGCCACGGCGGCATCGACTTCCTCCACGGTGGCGAACGGCACCCGTGCCAGCACCTGCTGGGTGGCCGGGTTGACGATATCGCGCCACTCGGTGGTCTTGGACTCGACCCACTGGCCGTCGATCAGCAGCTTGACCTGCTCGACCTTGGCCTGGTCGGGGGTGTGGGGTGCGTTCATCTGCGCTCTCCTTGGAATTATTGTCGGGACGAGATCGCCAGCGCCGGGCAAACGCGAGGTGGCGCTCTTGGGTCTGTTTCGAGTATAGATGTGCAAACATCCAACAAGAACGCACAAAAAAACCGGATCATCATGCAAAAAGACCTCACCTCCCTGAGTTCGCTGAACTGGGACGACCTGAAGTTCTTCCTGGAAGTGGCGCGCACCCGCAAGGCCAGTAGCGCAGCCAAGCGCCTGGGTGTGGACTACACCACGGTGTCGCGGCGCATCGGCTCGCTGGAGGGGGCGCTGGGCACGCTGCTGTTCGAGAAATCGCGGACCAACGGCTTCGTCCTCACCGCCGAGGGCCAGCGCCTGCTGGGCTATGCCGAGTCGATCGAAAGCACCCTGCACATGGCTTGCGAACAGGTGTCCGGCTCAGGTGTGGCCTTGTCGGGGCATGTTCGCATGGGCTGTACCGAGGGCTTTGGCAGTTTCTTCGTCACCCCGCAGTTGAGCCACTTCGTCGACGCCTACCCAGCCATCTCGGTGGACATCCTGCCGCTGCCGCACTTCATCAGCCTGTCCAAGCGCGAGGCGGACATCGTCATCGCCCTGGAGCGTCCCGAGCATGGGCCCTACGTGTGCTGCAAGCTGTGCGACTACCGCCTGCGGCTGTATGCCACCCAGGCGTACCTGGACAGCCACGAGCCGATCCGCCAGGTCGCCGACCTGGTGCGCCATCCGTTCATCAGCTATGTCGACGACCTGGCCTTCAGCTCCGAGCTGCTGTACCTGGCCAACCTGATCCCCAACGCCAATGCCCACCTGCGCAGCACCAGCGTGATCGCCCAGTACACGGCTGCGCTGCAGGGGCGTGGGCTGGCCATCCTGCCGTGCTTCCTGGCGGCCCAGGACCCTCGGCTGATCAACGTGCTGCCGGTGGAGGTGGATATCACCCGGCAGTTCTGGATGTACTGCCGGGAGGACTTGCGCAAGCTCAAGCGCATCACCTTGCTGTGGGACTACATTCGCGAGGTGACCGAGGCCAATGCGCCGTTGTTGATGGGGGAAACCCGAGAGATGCGGTTTGCCCACACGTGAGCCTGGGGCTGCCGTCTCAGGCTTTACAACCCTGTTGGGGCCGCTTCGCGCCCCAGGCCACTCAGTCCGACGCCACCACGATCGACACCCGGCGATTCTCGGTTCGCCCCAAGCGGGTGCGGTTGTCAGCCACCGGCTGGCTGCTGCCAAGGCCGCGGGTCTCGATATTCTGCGGCTGCATGCCGATACCGACCAGCACCCGCGCCACGCTCTGCGCCCGGCGCTCGGACAACTGCTGGTTGTAGGCGGCGCGGCCCGACGCATCGGCATGGCCGTCGATGCGTACGTGCGGGATACCCACCGCCACCAGTGTCTTGCCGATGCGTTCGACGATGGCCTGGCTCTGGCTGTTGAGCCTGTCCAGGTCACTGCCGAACAGCACCTTGCCCGACAGGTCGAACGCCCAGCCTTCATCGGTCGGCAAGAAGCCCTCGCGCTTGAGCGCGGCAATCTGCTCGGCAGTCAGGCCCTTGGGTGGCACACTCTGGCAGCCAGCCAGCGCCAGCAGCACCAGCAACATGGCCAAGCAAGGAAAACGCAATGACGGAAAACGGTGAATCACGATTAAGCTCCTGTGTTTAACATCAGCGGCTCAGCGCTCCGGCTGGGCCACTTGCCAATGGCCACGGCGCATGCGCTTGGCCTGGTACATCGCCGCGTCGGCGGCATTGAGCAGACTGGCGGGGTCGTCGCCATCGTCCGGGTAATAGGCGATGCCGACACTCAGCGAGGTGGTGATGCTGCCGTTCTCCAGCTGGATCGGCAGCGTCATGCTGTCGACGATTTTCTCCGCGATACCCTGCGCGTCCTCCCGCGAATGCAGCGGAGTCAGCAGCACAGCGAACTCGTCACCGCCCAGGCGGGCCACCAGGTCGTGCTCGCGCAACTGCGCCCGCACCCGGCTGGCGACACTGACCAGCACCTCGTCGCCCACGGCATGGCCAAGGCTGTCGTTGATCTGCTTGAAGTGGTCGCTGTCGAGGAACAGCACCGCCAGGTGTTCCTGCTGCCGGGCCGCGTTGCGCAGGCTACGGCTCAGGCGCCCTTCGAAGAAAGCACGGTTGGGCAGGCCGGTCAGGCTGTCGTGGCTGGCCTGATGGGCCAAGGTCTCGTTCTCGCTCTGCAGGTGGCTCTGCCAAACCTCCAGTTCATCGAGCAGGGCGTTGAAGTCGTTGCCCAACTCGTTGAGCTCGGCGATCTGCGCCTCGGGCACGCGCCGGTCGAAACTGCGCTCGCGGCGGGCGGCATGAGCCACGCTGGCCAGGCTGCGCAGCGGGCCGATGATATTGCCGAACAAGCGACGCGACAGATGGATGGCAAGGACGGCGCTGAGGACCGTGCAAAAGAGGATCCCGGCCAGGCCACTGAGCAGGAAGCGCAGCAGGTTGCGCCCCTGGCCGACCAACTCCATATGCCCGACCTGTTGCTGGCCATGCATGATCGGCAGGTTGATCGGCTCGTCCAGCAGCGCGCTGGCCACCTTGGCTTCCAGGTGACTGAGCATCCCATCCTCGGCACGCTGCCAGTGCGCCAGGAGCTCGCCCTCCCTGTCGAAGACCTTGGCGTCGGCCACCTCCTCGGTGGCGGCGATCACGGCCAGGGCCTCGTTGGCCGCGGGGCTGTCATCGAACACCACGGCGGCTTCCACCGTGTAGTTGATCGAGCGCGCGATCAGGTGCAGGTTGTGATTGGCATAGACACGCAGGGCGAGCACGCCCAGCAGGGTCAGGGAGACCCCGACCAGGCCCACCGCCAGCAGGGCCACTCCCAGGTGGCCGCGGCCGAGTACGGAACGCAGGGTCGGGCGAGTGGCCCGCTTGGTCGTCGACTTCATGGCTGCACCGCCCGCCGTCGAGACAGCTGCAACACGCTGGGGTGGATACGTACGCCACTGCGCGCCACCGAGTCGAGGTTCACCTCGAAGGCCACCTGCGCGTCAGCGACCCGCAGGCAGAACAGGCTACCCACGGTACAGGGATCGTCGGCCTCGCTGATGCTCAAGACCGGATGGCCGCTGATCGCCTGGAACAGGCGATCACGCTCGCCCCTGTCGAGCTTGCCGATATAGACGGCATCGCAGGCGCCGGCAATGCGCCCATCGTCGGCCAGCAGGCGCCGGACCTGCAATGGCTGGCCGGAGTTCTGCACGTTGCCCTTGATCAGGTCGTCGGCGTATTCGGTGGGGCCGACCAGGCACAAGCGCAGGGGCACAGGTTCCACCGGCCAACGCGCATAGCTGAGAATGCCCAGTACTACCTGGGTCACGGCCTTGGCTCGTTGCTGCGCCTGGATGGCGGTCGCGGGGGTGTCTGCCCGGGCGGGGCCAGCGAATAGCAGCAGGACGCCCATCAGCAACGAAAGTACACGGCCCGTCACTCGTCCCCAGGGCGGGACAGCCACGATCATGTGAGAAATCTCTCAAAATCCTTTCAGATATTGCCGCAACGATAGCATAAGGCTGTCATGAGATTAATGCTGAGGGGCATACCATCTGGGGCCACGTCGCGTCCCAGCGATCTCCAGATGGGTCGGGCCCCTCAGACCTGCTCGAGCATCAACCCGGAAATCCTCCGCACCCGGCGCCCCACTGCTTCCTCGAACACGCCCATCCGCGGCTCGACCAGGCTGAAGCAATGCTTGGCCCGAGTGATCCCGGTGTAGACCAGCTCCTTGGTCAGCACCGGGTTGAGCGCATCCGGCAATACCAGGGCGGTATGGCTGAACTCCGAACCCTGGGACTTGTGCACCGTCATGGCGAACACCGTCTCCACCTCGTTGAGCCGGCTGGGCAGGACGAAACGCACCCCGCCACTGCCATCGTTGCGTGGGAAGGCCACGCGCAGGACCGGCTCGCCCTGCTCGTCCGGCAGACGCAAGGCGATACCGATATCACCGTTCATCAGGCCCAGGCCATAGTCGTTGCGGGTCACCAGCACTGGGCGGCCTTCGTACCAGGGCTGCTGGCTGTCGATCAGACCGGCGTTGCCCAGTACCCGTGCCACCCGCTCATTGAGCCCTTCGACACCCCAGGGGCCCTTGCGCACCGCACACAACAGCTGGAAATCCTCGAAACTGCGCAGGACCTGGCCGGCCCACCGCTCCCAACGGGGATCATCGGCTGGCGTGCCGTGGGGCGGACGGTGACGGCCGATGGCCCGCAGGTAGCTGCGATAACCCTGCGGCCCCGTTTCGTCACGGCCCAGGCCATCGAGCAGCAGGCGGTCGAAAGCACGATCATGCTCACCACGCAGGGCCAGGCCGAACACATCGGCCGGTGGCATCGTCAACAAGTCGCGAGCTGCCTGCACCTGCTGGCGATTGACCAGGCGCGCCAGCTGGCCGATACCGCTGCCCTCGCCGAAACGCCGAGAATGGCGCAGCATCACCACCTGCTGGGCCAGCGGGTTGCGCTGCGCATCGCCGGCCTGCAGGCCGCTGCCCTCAAGCGACTGGCCACCGACCTGCTCCAGCCAGGCGCGGGTGGCGGGAGAATAGCAGCCGTCCTCGGCATCGCGGCACAAGTCGCCCAATACCGCGCCAGCTTCCACCGAGGCCAACTGGTCCTTGTCCCCCAGCAGCACCAGCCGCGCACGCGGCGGCAGGGCGTCGAGCAGGTTGGCCATCATCTCCAGGTCGATCATCGAGGCTTCATCGACCACCAGCACGTCCAGCGGCAGCGGGTTGCCAGCATGGTGGCGGAAATGCCGTGAACCGGGGCGGCTGCCGAGCAGGCGGTGGACGGTGCTGACATCGGTGGGGATCTGCTCGCGAACCGCGACATCCACCGGCAGGCGTTCCACTTGCTGGCCGATGGACTCGGTCAGGCGCGCGGCAGCCTTGCCGGTCGGTGCCGCCAGGCGTATCCGCAGCGGCCGGCCCTGCTCCACCGCCGGCGCCTGCAACAATGCCAGCAGGCGCACCACGGTGGTGGTCTTGCCGGTGCCTGGGCCGCCGGTGATGATGCTGAACGCGGCGCGGGTGGCCAGGGCGCAGGCGAGCTTCTGCCAGTCCACTTGCCCGGCCGGAGCCGAGCCTTCGAACAATGGTGCTAAGCGTGCGGGCAGGTCCGCCGGTACGGCTTCATCCTGGCTCAGGCGCTGGCGCAAGGCCTCGTCGATACGACGCTCGTAGCTCCAGTAGCGGCGCAAGTACAGGCGCCGGCCGCTGAGCACCAGTGGGCGCGAGCCCTGCCCTGGCGTGGCGCCGGCAGCCACCAGGGGGCTGCGGGCGATGCGCTGCTGCCAGGTGTCCAGCCCAAGGCTGGCGAGCAACTGCGACGGCAACAGCAGGGGGCCTGCCAGGGCATCGCCTTCCGGTGGCAGCGACAAGGCGAAGTCCGGTTCGGCCAGGGTCTGCTCCAGGTCCAGGCAAACATGCCCATGGCCCAACTGATGGCTGGCCAGGGCTGCCGCCAGCAGCAGCAAGGGATCGCTACCGGGGGCAAGCTCTTCGAGAAAGCTCACGAAGGCCCGGTCCAGGGCCCGCAGCCAACCGCGCTCGACCCAACGGTCGAGCAGTACCAGCAGGTCGCGACTGTCGCGCAATGGCGCCAGGGCGGCCAGTTGCTCGGCCTGCAATGGGGTGGGCAACAGGTCGTCGAGACGTCGGCTCATGGTGTGGCTCCGGCAAACAGGTCTGGCTGCTCGGGCTCATGGACGCCACGGAACAGCGCGTCCAACGCCTCGATCAAGGTGCGCGGTGGCTTGGTGAAATACAGGCCATGGCCGCTGCTGTCGGCACCGCGCAGGAAGATGAACAGGGCGCCACCGACATGGCGGTCGTAGTCGTAATCGGGCAGGCGGGCGCGCAACTGGCGGTGCAAGGCCAGCAGGTAGAGCACGTACTGCAGGTCGTAGCGATGCTCGAGGATCGTCTGCTCCATGGCCAGAGCGTTGTAGGACGCGGTGTCCGGGCCGAGCCAGTTGGACTTGTAGTCGGTCACGTAGTAGCGCCCGTCCAGTTCGAAGACCAGGTCGATGAAGCCCTTGAACATGCCGTTGAGCTGGGTCGGCTGGGCGGCTGGCCGCGCCGCGCCGCCGTGGGTCTGGCGGGCCACCAGGCGGTCCAGGCGCACGGCGTCGACCTGGTGGCTGGCGAACCAGAACTCCATCTCGACCTGATACTGGCGTAGCCCGGCCAACGTCAGGCTCGGCCCCTCGGGTTGCAACGGTAGCGGCTGGGCCAGCAGTTGCCGCAGCCATTGATCCAAGGCCGGGATCCAGCCGCTCCAGTCGCGGCGGTTGCAGCGCTGGCCGACGGTACGCGTGATCAGTTCGGGCTTGCCGCTGACCTCGGCGAAACCTTCGCGCCCCGCCCATTCGAGCAAGCCATGGAGGAAGGTGCCCGGGTTCGGCCCCCGGGGAAAGCGATGGATATCACCGCCCTCGGCAGGCACTTCGCGCAGCAGTTGGGCGTCGACCTGTTCGTCATCCAGCAATTGCTGGGCCTGGGAGCTGTCGGCGCCAAGGGTCTGGTCGCCGACACGCAGGGCACTGTAGGAGGCGATCCACCAATGCTCCGCAGCGGGGCGACGCGGCTTGCGCGCAGGCAGCAGCTCACGCTCGTCGTGGGGAGCCCGGTAGTGCTGTTCGTCGGCCTCGGGCAAGGCAATACAGGCCATCTCCGGGCAGCCCTGCTGCACGGCCTGCAACCAGCCGGCCAGCTGGCTCGACGCTGGCAACGGCAAGCCGCCGCCGAGCAGGTAGCCCAGGGCCGAGCGATGCAGCTGCGAGGTCTTCTGGTTGCCACGCTTGAGGTCGGCGACGCCGAGCCAGCAGGCGTGCTGGGCACGGGTCAAGGCAACGTAGAGCAGGCGCAGGTCCTCGGCCAGGCGCTCATCGTCGGCGCGGGCGACCTGCTCGTCATCGGGGGTCAGGGTCAGGTGGGCCTGGCCGTCGCTGTCGTGCCAGACCAAAGGCAGGCGCTGGCCGTCCACCGGCTTGCTGGTGCAGATGAACGGCAGGTAGACCAGTGGGTACTCAAGGCCCTTGGACTTGTGGATGGTCACCACCTTGACCAGTTGCTCGTCGCTCTCCAGGCGCAGGATCTGCTCCTCGCCGACTTGCCCGGCACTGGCCAGGTGCTCGGCCAGGTGACGGATCAACGCCTGCTCGCCGTCCAGCTCGCCGGCCGCCTGCTGCAACAGCTCGGCCAGGTGCAACAGGTTGGTCAGCACTCGCTCGCCGTCGCTGCGCCCCATCAGCGTGCGCGGTAGCTGGAAGTCGTGCAGCAGGCGGCGCAACATGGGCAACACGCCCTGGCGCTGCCAGGTATCGCGGTACAGGCGAAAACGCATGACCCAGGCTTCCCAGACCCGTTCGTCCTGGTTCAGTCGCTCCAGTTCGGCCAGGGGCAGGTCGAGGGTGAGGCTCGCCAACGCGGCCTTGAGCTGGCGTTCGGAGTCCGGCTCGGCGCACGCCTTGAGCCAGGCCAGCAGGTCGTGGGCTTCCTGGGCGGCGAACACCGAATCCTTGTCGGACAGGTACACGCTGCGTACATCACGCGCCGCCAGTTCGGCGCGGATCAACTGCGCCTCGCGGCCGTCGCGCACGAGGATGGCAATGTCCGAGGGCAGGCAAGGACGTAGCGCACCTGTGCCATCGGCAAAACCGGCGTGCCCCTGCTGACCACCATTGAGCAGCCCGACGATATGGCTGGCGCAACTGGCCGCCAGGCGCTGGCGGTACAGCATGCTGGCGACCGGTTCATCGCTCTCCAGCAGCCAGCATTGCAGCGCGGCGCACGGCTGGCCCTGGACCAGAAACTGCTCGCTGCGGCCCTTGGCACGGACCTCGACGAAGGGCAAGGGGTTGCCCTGCGCCTCACGGAACAGGAAGGCACCGCGGCCTTCGCCACGCGCCTCCGCCTGGAGGAACATACGGTTGACCGCGGCGACCATGGCCTGGCTGGAGCGGTAGTTGGTGTCCAGGCTGTGCAAGCGGTCGGCGGTGGCACGACGGGCAGCCAGGTAGGTGAAGATGTCGGCGCCACGGAAGGCGTAGATCGCCTGCTTGGGGTCGCCGATCATGAACAGGCCGGTTTCCGGGCGGTTCTCGCTGATCCGGTAGATGCGCTCGAAAATGCCGTACTGGATCGGGTCGGTGTCCTGGAATTCGTCGATCAGCGCCACTGGGAACTGCTCGCGGATCAGCCCGGCCAGGCGTTCGCCGGCTTCGCTGGCAAGGGCATGCTCCAGACGCAGGAGCATGTCGTCGAAACCCATCTCGGCACGCCGGCGTTTCTCCACCTCGAAGCGCGCCGATACCCAGGCGGCGGCGTGCTCGAGCAGGCGCGCATCGGGGCTGGCCAGGCCCTGGAGCTGCTGGCTCAGGTTTTCCATGGCATGCAGCGCGGGATGCTCTGGTGGTTCGCCGCTCTTCCAGACTTCGGCCAGGCCGGCGGGGGTCAGGCGAGTGAAACCGGTGCCCAGCTCGAGTTGCGCTTCCTGGCCGTCAGCGGCCCAGGCGCGCAGCTTGTCGAACCACGGATCGAAGTAGCGTGCCTGCATCTTGCGGCCGTCCACCTGCTTGGCCGCCACGGCCTCGCGGCAGATCCGCTGCAACTCATCGGCCCACTGGCCCCAGGGCGCCTTGAGCTGACAGAGTTGCTCGGCGCGCTGCCGCAGCGCCGCCTCGATGAGCCCTTGCAGCGACTCATCGCCCTGTTCCTCGCGCACCCGGCCGAACAGCGGGCGGATCCTGGGCAGCAGCGCATCGGGGCTGCCCCAGTGCCGACGGACCCAGGCCAGGGCTTCGCCATGCATGCCATAGCAGAAGCGCCGCCAATAGTCGCGCATGACCTGGCCGAGCAGTTCGCTGTGATCGGTCTCCAGGCTCTGGGTGAACAGGCTGCCACTGTCGAAGGCATGTTCGCGCAGCATGCGCTGGCACCAACCGTGGATGGTCGATACCGCGGCCTCGTCCATCCACTGCACGGCGATCTCCAGGCGGCTGGCACAGCGCGGCCAGTGCTCGCTGGGGTAGTCGTCGCGCAACTGCTCGAGCAGTGGGTCGGCCTCGGCCAGTTCGCCACGGAAAAAACGCGCGGCTTCGGCCAGGCGGGCGCGGATGCGCTCGCGCAGTTCCTTGGTGGCAGCATCGGTGAAGGTCACCACGAGGATCTGCGGTGGCAGCAGCTCACGGGCGAAACCTTGCTCACCGCCATGGCCGAGGATCAGGCGCAGGTACAGCGCCGAGATGGTGAACGTCTTGCCGGTGCCGGCGCTGGCTTCGATCAACTGGCTGCCATGCAGGGGAAAACTCAATGCCAGGGGGCGTGCCTGGGTCATGCGGCGCTCTCCGGGTTGCCCAAGGTTTGCCAGGGGGCGGTGAACAGGGGGCGGTACAGGGTTTCGCACCAGCCTTCGAAGGTCTCCTCGGCGCACAGCGCGGCGAAGTCGCGAAACTGCCGCGCCAGGGCCAGGCTTTCGCTACGTTCGCCGAAGTTGTTCTGGCCATCGCCTTCGTAGGCACGGGCGGCAGCGGCCAGGGCCTTGTCCGGATCGCCCTGGGCGAGCCAGGCGAATGCCGTCTTGGCCGCCACCGGCAGCGGCGCATTCATCGCCGCCTGGCGGGCTACCAGCAAGTGGCCCAGCAGTTCGGCCGCCTGGCCTTGCGGCAGCGGCTCGAGCAACAGCGTCAGGTCGCTGGCCACCAGGGCACTGTGCAATGGATAACCGGCGGCGCAGGCGGCCAAGTGCATCACCCAGGCGGGTATCAGCCGGTGCCATTTGAGGCTGTTGCGCCCGGCGCCAAGGGTATTGGGCACGGTCGTGATGCTCAGCAGGCTCTGGTCCTGAGCCTGGTAGACCCGGCCCAGCCAGCCTTCCAGGCGCTGTGCGCCCTGTTCGAAGTGCACAGGCAAGGCACCCTCCACCACCGTCGGCCAGCGCTGCAGCAATTGACGGTGACGTTGCAGCAGGTCGGGCAAGGGCTGGATCAGTTCTTCCTGGAGGATTTCGCCGAAGCCGGCCAGGGGCAGCAGACCGCAGGCCTGCAGACGCCGGGCCTGGGCCTGCAGGGTACGCTCGGCATTGTCCGGATCGGCCAGCGCGGCCCCCAGCAGGTTT
This sequence comes from Pseudomonas sp. I2, assembly GCF_040984075.1. NCBI lineage: Bacteria > Pseudomonadati > Pseudomonadota > Gammaproteobacteria > Pseudomonadales > Pseudomonadaceae > Pseudomonas > Pseudomonas sp. I2. The sequence continues at coordinate 3,063 of NZ_JBCGFQ010000041.1, read as the reverse complement.
TCGCTGAGGCTGTAGCGCTGCAAGGCATCGAGGACGAAGGGTTCTTCATCCGGAGTTGGCACCTCCAGGGCTTCGAAAAATACGTTCAGACGCTGGCTGAAGAAATGCCGTACAGGATGACGAAGGAAATCCTGCAACAGGCTCAGGCTCAGGGGCTCATCGCTGGTATAGGGCGACAAGGGCTCATCGAACGCCGTGGATACCTCCCTGGCGTGGTGCAGCACCTGCCATTCATGGGCATAGCTGAACAGCGCGCTGCCTTTCTGGAAGTAACGCTGGCTGAACGGCTGCAGCGGATGTTCCACGGTCAGGGCGTGCAGCAACTGCTCACCCGGGTCCTGGCGCAGCCCCTCCTTGGCCCCGGCCAGACGCCAGCCTGCGGCCAGGTGGTCGCGTAGCTGGCCGATCAATACCGAGGCAGGGCGCTCGCTGTTGTCGCGAATGCTGCGTCCGACCCAGCTGACATAGAGCTGGTCACGTGCCGAGAGCAAGGCCTCGAGCAACAGGTAGCGGTCGTCCTCGCGGCGGGAGCGATCGCCGGGGCGATAGTCGCTGGCCATCAGGTCGAAGTCCAGCGGCGGTTGGGCGCGGGGGTAGTCGCCGTCGTTCATGCCCAGCAGGCAGACCACCCGGAACGGGATGGCACGCATGGGCATCAGGGTGCAGAAGTTCACCGAGCCGGCGAGAAACCGCTGGGACAGCTTGCCCTGGTCCAGCCCCGACAGCCAGGCCTCGCGCACCACGGTGAGCGGCAACGGGTCCTGCAGGCCCACGGCCTCGCAGGTCGCCAGCCAGCTATCGCGCAGCTCCTGCAACTGCATCAGGAGAAACTCGTCGTGCTCGCTTCCGGCCAGGAAGAACACCTGCAGCAAGGCATGCAGGCGCTCCCCCCACTGGGCTGCCGTGGCGGGCTGCGCCAGGGCCTTGCAGGCCACGTCGAGGGCATCGAGCAACGCCACCAGCGGACCGATCAGCGCAGCATCGAGGCCGCCGATTTCGTCATAGGGCTCGATGCCATCGCATCCTTCGCCCATACCGACCGCATAGCCGAGCAGCATGCGTCGCAAACCGAACCGCCAGCTGTTCTGCTCCAGGCCCTCGGGCAGGCCCAGGGTGGCCCGCTGCTCGGCATCCAGGCCCCAGCGGATGCCCGCGCCTTCGATCCAGCGGTGCAAGGTCGGCAGGTCGCTTTCCTGGATGGCGAAGCGGGCACGCACGGCCGGCACGTCCAGCAGGTCCAGGACTTCGCTCACGGCGAAGCGGCTGTCCGGCAGCTTGAGCAGGTGCTCCAGGGCGATCAGCAGCGGATCACGGCCGCGCTGGCCCTGGTCGGTCAGGGTGAAGGGAATGTAGCGTGGGTCGTTGCGATCGAGCTGGCCGAACACGGCGCGGATATGCGGTGCATAACTGTCGATCGCTGGCAGCATGACGATGACGTCACGCGGGCGTAGCGTGGGGTCGGCGCTGAAGCGGGCGAGCAGTTGGTCATGGAGGATCTCCACCTCGCGCTGTGGGCTGTGGGCCACATGAAAGCGCACGGAGCGGTCCTGGCCGGGATCGACCGCCGGCCAAAGGGCGCGGGTCTCTGCCAGGGGACGCAGCTCGAGGATGTCGTCCTGCAACTGCTCGAGCAAGGTGGTCGGCTGGCCTTCGCTGAACAGGTCGATGCGACCGTCGCTGAAGACCCCACGATAGCTGGCCGGGTCGTCGTAGCTGTCGAGCAGGTTGATGTAGTCACGGCCCTGCTTGCCCCAGGCGGCCAGCAGCGGGTGGGCATGCTGGTGCAGGGATTCGTCGTCCAGTTGCAGGGGCATGCCCTGCTTGCGTTGCTGGCGCTTGTATTGATGCTGCAGCAGGTCCTTGTCGGCAACGATGTCGGCCCAGTGATGGCGGCAAGGGTTGTGCACGCACAGCACTACCTGGCTGAAGCGCGCCAGGCCGGCCAGAGCCTCGAGCGCCTGGGCCGGCAAGGATGAGATGCCGAAGACGATCACCCGTGGCGGCAGCCCCGCGGGCGCCTGCTCCAGGCTGTCGATACGCGCCATGAAACGCTGGTGCACGCCGGCACGGCTCTGGGCCATGCCCGCCTCGCCGACGTCTTCGAGCAGTGCCCGCCATAGCTCGGCCTGCCAGCGGTTCCCCGCCGCCATGGGCTTGCGCTCGCCACGGGCGGTATTGAGCACATGCTCGCCAGCAGCCCAGTCCTTGAGCCAGTCGGCGCGGTAGACCTGGTACTGGTCGAACAGGTCAGCCAGGCGCTCGGCCAGTTGGTAGCGCTTGCGCAGGTCGCTGTCGTCGGTGAGAAAGCGGCGCAAAGGCTCGAAGTGCGGGCGTTCGATCAATTCGGGGAGCAGGCGCATCAGACGCCAGGTAAGGGGGGCCTTGTCCAGCAGCGAGACTTCCGGAATCTCGTCGCGCCCCAGGACCCGACGGTACAGCTGCCACATGAAACTGCCCGGCAGTTGTACCTCGATGGCTGCGGCGATGCCACAACCGCCCAGTTCATCGTCCTGCGGATCCTCGGCCAGGGCCAGCTTGAGCCACTGGGCGATACCGTTGCTCTGGACCAGGGCGATCTCGTTCTCCAGGGGGGCCAGGGGGTAATGGCGCATCACGTTCACTACCAGATTGCGCAGGTCGTCCAGGCGGTTGCCCTGGATGATCATGAAGCCGGGATGCAGTGAGGTGGTGTCGGTCATCGAGGATCTCTGGGGAGGAGCGATTCTGGTAGGGAACCATATCACTCTCTACCGGGTACAGGCAGTGAGACAGCAACGGCGTACTCTGTGGGAGAAAGGATGGAAGCGTGAGGCTTTGGGCTGGCCTTCGGGGCCTCTTCGCGCCCCATCGCCGGCAAGCCGGCTCCCACAGGGATGGCGCTGGCTTGCAGGTCTGCGCTGTACCTGTGGGAGCTGGCTTGCCAGCGATGGGGCCACCGCCAATCCCCAGCCAGACGCCAGAAAGACAAAACCCCTACCTGCTCGCGCAGATAGGGGTTTTGCGAAATGAATCTTGACGATGACCTACTCTCACATGGGGAAACCCCACACTACCATCGGCGAT
>NZ_JBCGFQ010000040.1:0-48932 GCF_040984075.1 Pseudomonas sp. I2 | reverse complement strand
CCACTGCCCCCTCCAAGGCGCCCACGCCCCCGCGCACCGACGCGCGCCCAAGCGGCGTGGCAGCACCGGCCAGCAGCCGGGCGTACCGCGCCTCGCCAATCACCGGCACGAAGGCCGATGCGATGTTGAGCGGGTCCAGCAGCGAAGCTGCCAGACTGCCGGCGATCTTCGTGGGGAGCGAGCCGCCGTTTGCCCGGATCATGATCTGCTGGCGCGCCAGCTGTTCGCGGTGACGCTCGATCAGGACATCGAGCGCTCCCTGTCGGATACCCTGGTCGGGGATCTTGATGTCGAGGCCAGCATCAGCCACCTGGTTGCGCGCCTGCTCGGCACTGATCAGTGGCGTCTCAGGCTCCAGGCGGCCAGCATTGGGTGCCAGATAAGACTCGGGCCCCATGACCACGGCGCGCCCTTCTTGCTGCTGGGCAAGCTCTTCCAGGCGGAAGGCCGAGGTACTAGGGTTGGTCGAGAAGGCCTCGTCGAACGCTGCACCGAACACATCCCCGCTGTCGGCTGGGATATCGAGCAGCGTGCGCCGGTCAAGCGCCGGTGCGTCGCCTGCGTAGATGGTCAATTGTTGATCCCCAGGCCGCGCACGCGACCAATGCGTGAAGCGTTGCTTTCCCGCCGCGCAAGACCATCGGCGGTCAGCTCATCCCAGGTGCGGGTGATCGGGCGGCCATCCCTGCCCAGGACCCGGTAGCCATTGAGCGTCAGCGACAAACCGGACTCATCATTGGTCGGAACCCACTGACCGCCAGATACCACCGCCTCGCGCAACTGCTCCAAGTTGGTCTCATCGGTTACGCCGATCAGCCCAGGCAATGCCATCAGGTCGGCGGCACCAATACTCTCCAGGGCTGAGTCAGCGCCGCGCTTGATGGCGGCCGTGTTCAGCTCCTTCGGCACGCGGTATGTATCGAAGAAGTCGTACTTGTCGTTGACCATCCCGTCGACCACGCGCTGCGCGGCCTTCTGCGGATCCATGCCCTGGCGGACATAGGAGAGTGCTGCCTTGTTGGCAGCCTCGAACATGGTGTTGAAGGTGTTGATGCCGCCGGCCTGGCCTTGCAGCGACTGCGCGAAAGGCCCCATGGCGCTTTGCACTGCCTCTGTCACGCTAGATGCGACACCCTTGTCCAGGCCCTTTTTAAGGTCCGCCTCGCTCAAGTTGGCAACCGAAGCCATGCGCTCGGCAAGGTCCTTGGGCAAGGACGTGGCGATAACCTGGGCCTCGGGTGGCAGTTTCTTGCCGAGCTGCTGAGCGATCAGCGGGAAGTTCTTGCCCCACTGAGCCTGCTGCTGTTCGATCAACGTGGCGGCATTCTCCCCGCCAGCAACTTGCGCGTTGAAGCCGGCAGCGATCTGGTCTGCCGCTGCATCAGGAAGTAGCTTTGGCGACTGCACGCCCAGGCGCTGCTGTTCGGCCAGCGTAGCATCGGCATAGGCCTGGAAGGCTTCTGGCGTTCCGGCTTGCTGGGCCGCGGCGAATGCCTCGCGCACCGGTGCACTGTACTTGGCCACGTAGCCGGCAGGATCTTCCTGCTGCTGTTTCATCAGCGCGGAGCCAACTGTGACGAGGTGTCGATAAAGCTGCGCATCCTCCTTGAAGCCGGCCCCGACCGTTGTCGCACCGTCGACATACTGCTTTGCCTGGTCGCTGTGCAGCGCTTCTGCGTAGGCCGTGGCGTGCTCTGGCGTGTCGAACTTGCCCAGGTTGCGCCCGGTCTTGAGGTAGATGTCGATCGCTTCCTGATCGCTCATGATCCGACCGTCATCGCTGACGGTGGGGATCAGTACCTCCTGACCATCGAAGTTCGCCGACATCGAGCGGACGGTGCTGATCGAGCCATCTTCATTCTTGACGCGCGGGCGACTGTTCAGGTCGATGTTGCCCTGCTCCAGCATCCCCTGCGCGGGCTTGCCGTAGAAGGGCGACGGCTGCTGTGCCGAGGCTGGATTGAAACTGGCCAGAATCTCCTGGCGCTCGGCAGGGGTAGCTGTCGCGAACTCACGGATTGCTGGGGCCATGGCCTGGTACTTGGCAAACGACTCATAGGCCTGAGCGCCCTTTTCAGCACCCATAGCAGCCTCGAACTCGGCTTTGTTCGGCGGGTTGTCGAACTCATACCCCTGCAGGTAGGCGGCCTGAGCATCCTGCACGCGGGACTGGAGCTCAACCCGGGCGATGGCCTGGAGCTGGCGTGCTGCAATCTGGCGCTGTCTGGCTTCGGCCTCCAGGCGCCGGAAGGCCTGTTCGATGGTGCTACTCAAGCCGATCTGCGCCCTGGCATCCAACCCATCCTTGGATGCCTCGTAATACTGCTTGGCCTGGCCCGGGTTCGTCTCGGCCATGCGGGTGATGGCGCCGGAAAGGATGCGGCTGCTGATCTGGGTCTGCGCCTGCTGGAGTTGCTCCGGAGACCAGCCATTGCGCTCGGCCTGCGACTGGACGATGGCCATGGCCTTTTGGCGCTGGCGGCTGATCTCGTTCGGGTCGGCAAAGTTAAGCGTCGCGGTGTCGACTGCGGTGCTGAGCGCCGCCTCATCCGTGTCGTTCTGGTACTGCTGGATCTGGCCGTACTCGTACTGGTTCAGCTTCGAGTTGAGCGACTCGCGGCGCTGGGCCGCGATGACCTGGAAGCGCTTGCGCTGGGTGTCATTGGTCAATGACTCGAGCGTTGCCTGCACCTGTTGGTCATAAGCGTCCAGCGTCGTGTTGGTGACGTCCAGGGCGTTCTTGCCCTTGCGCGAGTAGACGCCCGTCTGCTGGTTGAACAGCGTGTCATTGGTCCACTTCGACAGGCTGGTGTCGGCGCCAACCACGGCGGTGGTGTCTGCCTCCTCGCGCTGCTTCACGGCAATGTCGACGGCGACATTGCCAATATCCTGCAGGCCCTGCTGCAGCGCGCTGTTGTCGACGAACTGCGGCGTGGCGCGGACCTGCGGCAATCCCTGCTGGGCGACCCGACGTTGCCAGGTTGGTACGGTAGCCATCGTCAGCCCCTCAGTGCGCCATATGCCCTGGCGCCTTGGGCGCCGGCGGTGAGCAGGGAGCCGAACATGCCGGCCTGGCCCGACCTTCGAGCATTGCTCGCGGCCATCCGGTTCTGCTGGGCCTGGGTTCGATAACCCCATGCCTCACGCACAGCATTGTTCTTGATGGTCAGGGCGTCCTGTTCGCCCAGGGCGGCCGTATCGTCCTGGACATCAGCAGCCGACCCGCTGTTGACGTCGATACCGTTAGCAGCGAAACCAGCACGCTGGGCACCGATCATGGCCCTGGTGTCGATTCGCGACTGATCAGCCTCGAACTCGCCGCGCTTGATGGCGTCGCTGGCGGCCGCGTCGGCAAAGGCGGCGTTCTGCAGGTTGGCCTCGGCGGTAGCAGCGCCCTGCTGCTGCGCCTGCTGGGCGCCGATCAACGCGGAGGCGCCCATGGCAATGAACGGGATAGCAGCTACTGCGCACATGCAGTGCCCTCCATCTGGAATGGGTAGAAGAGTTCGCCGTTGATGCCGTAGGGCACCGCCGGCAGGAATTGGAAGCCCAGCCACTTGAGCCAGCGGATGGCCAGGGTGTTGCGGACATCCACCAGGTTCAGCAGCACCTGGTGCCGGCTGCGCATGCCCTCGATGACCGGGCGGCACTCGGCAAGGAACTGACGGCGGTACTGGTTGATCCAGGTCGTGCTGGCCATCCAGGGCAGGCCATACACGGCGTCATGCGGGCTGTCACCGAAGATCGCCACAACCTTCCCGCCGACGACACAGGCCGCGCAATGCGAAGCGGTGGACACGGCATGGCGCACCTCGCGCTCTGGCGCCCAGCCGCGAATGGCTCGAAGCTCCACCAGGTCTGCCTCGCGCATGTCGGTCAGCAGGGCCTGAATGTGCTCCTCCAGCACGGGGACGAGTTCAGCCGCCAGCCTGGACATTGGTCATCACTCCCAGGATGGACAGCGGCAGAGGGTCAAGTTGGCGAATGAAGACGCGCCCAGAGTCGCCCCACGGGCTAGGAATCTTCATCGGCGCCCTACCAGTGAGCAGCTCGATCGGTTCGCCATAGTTCTCGGTTGATCGCTGCTTGTACTCGTACAGGCGCAGGTGGTCGGCGTCTGAACCGGCCCAGAAGCCGCGACTCTCTTCACAGAAGACAGTCAGTTCGTTGGTCCGCTTGCGGTTGCCCAGGAACGCCGGATTGTTCGGCAGCGCAACGTCCAGGGTCTCGAAGTCGGCCACGATGGGCAGGCCGGCGTGCACCACAAGGGATGGTCCGTCGAGCTGGATCGCGCCACTGCTCACCACCTGCTGCGGCGCAACGTTGCCGTCGGCCAGGATGCTGACCGTCTTGCCCTCCAGGTGGTCAAGGCCGGAGATCATCGTGGCCGCCAACCCCCAGCGGGTGGCAGAGATTCCACGCAACGACGCCGGCACCACCGTCTGTGGCTCAACGGTGACCACCGTGGGCGACGTGTAAGCAAGGATCTTCACGGTCAGCAGATCCCCAATGCGACTGGGCGTGCCGCCGCCGTACAGGATCACGCTGCGCCCCACCATGCCCGCGTTGAACGTCGATGTACCGACGGTGAGCGTCAGCGGGTTCGGGTACTTCCAGTCGGTTCCGCCGGTGAGCACGGCAGTGCCAGACCGGCGGCCATCGTAGGTCAGCCCAGAGTCGACGAAGAACGCTCGGTCAAACCAATACTCGCCGGAACCGAAGCGGCGCAGTTCGCGGGACGCCAGGCGCTCCACGTAGCGCTTAGTCGCGCCATTGATGGTCCGGCGCACGATGGCATAGACAGCATCCTCATCGCCTTCCGGTATCGAGACGATCGATTCGAACGCGCCGTCGGTGTCGTGGCGGTGCCAGCTGAACACCTCCTGGGCCGGCAGGTAGGTAAAGCCCAGCTTCACGCCATCGTTGCGCACGCACCACAACACGCTGTTGGGCACCTGGGCCAGGGCCATGGCCGTGATTTCGTAGCCACGCACAAGGTGGGACGACAGCACGGTGAGGTCCTGGCCCTGGAAGCCATCGCTGGTGTACGAATAGGCCAGATCAGCCAGTTTCTGGCCTCGGGCCTGGACGTACAGTGCCGTGTTGCCGTAGACCGCTGGCGGGACCGGGCTTGAACCGATGTAGCTCTGGAAGATGGCACGCACGTTGGTGGGCTTGATCCCGGTCGCATCCCCGGAGATGGTTACTTCGGCGCCCGACGTCAACACCAGCAGCTCCTTGAGCGGCACAAGGGAGCGAATCCGATTGACCTGGTTGGAGGCGATGGTCAGCTCGATCGCGTCGTCATCCTTGCGCGGCTGGGAGTAGCCGAAGTTGTTGAAGGCCCCTACCCGGCTCATCCAGATGGTCTGGGGCTTCGATTCGCTGGCGGCGAACACCAGGCGCTGCTGGTAGTAGCCCACCACCCCGGGGTTGTTTCCGTCGGCGAAGGGGTTCTGGTAGCTTGGCGGGGTGTCGTTCTTCTCGGCGGTGATGTTGAGGTCAGTGAACGCGGTGTTGGTGGCCATGCCGATGAAGCCGAAGACGCCGGAGCCGTTGTTCTCCTTGTACACGTTGTAGTGGTCGACGCCACTGACGCCGCTCCAACTGAGATTGGCACCAGACTTGTTGTCCCAGGCAGCCACGGTTGCCGGCGCCGAAGGCACGGATTCCTCTGCCGTTTCCCCAGCAGCCACTGCCGTGACGACGTAGCGAAACGTGGTGGTATCGCCGCTGCCGCCTGTGAGCGGTGTCGCAGTCAGGCCCGTGGGAGCGGCGATGCTGGGCATGAAGCTGATGGTTGTCAGCGTCCAGTTGGTGGCGCCCAAGCGCTTCAGCTCGCGCGGCTCGTAGCTTGGGTGTGCAATGGTCAGCACGTCGGCGGACTGGGTGAAGCACAGTTCGAACAGGTGCTGCTCCTGGTATGGCGTGGCCACCTCATAGACCGAGGCGCCATCCAGCAACTGGCCGCCATTGGTGTAGAACCGAACGTAGAGGTGGCCAAATTCAATGGCGTAGGTCTGCTCGGTGCTGAACTGGAACGGGATCAGCCTTGACTTGCGGCTGCTGATCTTGGTCTCGGCCAGGAAGCGGTAGCCGGAACGATTACGGGCCCCGCCCTCCGGCATCACCATGAAGTTGCGGCAGGTCTTGAGCCCGGTGAAGTAGCGCGTCAGGTCCGCCCGCGCTTGAGTGGCCGGCGCCAGCTCACCGGCGCTGAATGAGGGCTGGAGGATATCCGTCATCAGTAGCGCCCCGTGATGAAGGACGATTCCGGCCACTGCTCCGCAGTGCCTTCGTTGAGCGCAGCGGCGGCGGCCCGGAGCACGTCACCCTGGTACTGCTGGTAGCAGCTCAGGGCCACGGATGTGTCCTTGGCCAGCGGAGCGGCGACCAGCGACGCCAGGTACCAGGACAGTGCCGAGACGAAGATCGGGTCGAACATCTCCGAGGACTCGATCTTGATCGTGTACTCCAGCGTCGCGGGCGAGATTGTGGTGCTGATCAGCCGCTGGCTGCTGCCATTGATGATGCGGAACTTGATTTCGGGCATCGTCGGCATGCACCGGTCATGCGGCAGAAAGCCCTGCGGGAATGCTGGCGGCAAGATGCGGCGGACGCGCATGCAGTCGTTCGGGACCGCATAGGCGTAGGAGAATTCGGGGTTTGGGTTCGTGGCGACCTCGGCCAGTTGCGCAAAGGCCGTGGCGAAGCCCCAGTCACAATCAGCGCGCAGCACGAAATCCCGGGCATGCTCGTAGAACAAGCTGCACTGCTCAGCCTCCAGGCTGGCTTCGGCAAGGTCGTCAATGCGGTGGCTATGCCCGATGTGGGACAGCGCCATGTTGCAGATTTCCACGACGGACGACATGAATGCGGCTCCAATAAAAAGGGCCCCGAAGGGCCCTTGAGGGTTGGTGCTTGTCAGGCGTCCGGCAGGCCTGGGTCGTCTTTCTCATCGCCGGCAGCGCCTTCGCCCGCCAGCGTGCCGCCCTGGCCGCCGGCGCCGGAATCGGCAGGCTTCACGTACGGAGCCCCGCCGGCAATCAGGCGGTCAGCTTCAGCCTGCGCCTCTTCCCTGTTGGCGCCGACGAAATCGCCGACCTTCTTGCCGCTGGCGTCGATGACGATGTGGCGACCACCACCGTTGTGCTTGGCGGTGTAGGCCGGGGTCGTGCCGCCCTGGCCGCCGGAGGCAGATGCCTCTGGCTTGCTCGATCCAGCAGGCTTCCAGCCCTGCGGCTCCATCCACTTGCCCAGGTGCTTCTCGCTGATGATGTCGAACGGCTCGCCGCCCGCGTCTTGCGGCTCGCGGATCCTGCCGCCGTAGTAACCGCGCTCGATTGCGATGACTTTCATGGCCTCTCCTTACTCGATATCGAAGCCGCCGGCGTACATGGTGTTGTCCTGGACATCCTTGACCAGGCCAGCCCAGAAGGTGCCAGCGGTAAGTGGGCCGGTGCCAACCGAATAGTTGACGCGGAGATAGCGGCGGACGCCGCGTGGGACTGCCACAGCGACCGGTCGCTTACCGGCAGCCATGTCGGCCAATGCGGTGGCGCCCGAGTCGTACAGGGTGACCCAGGTAGAGTTGTCGTCGCTGGTCTGCAGCTGGAAATTGACAGTGGCAGCGCCTTCAGCAGTTGCTGCATCCAGCACGGCAACGACGAGGTAGATCGGTTCGCCGGCGCCGATGTCGCGGCGAGTGTTGCCATGGGTCAGCGGACCGAGGTCGATAACGTCGGTCGAGGCCGCCGAAGCGGTCACGGCCTGGCCAGCCAAGCCGCTGAACATGTTCAGCTTGTCGGTGATCATGGGGATTCTCCAGGAAGTGGCGGGCGTAACCGGTCAGATGACCGGCGCCTCGGTGTTGAGCAGGGCGTCTACGGTACGGAACGGCACGCCGCGCAGGCTGGTGATGAACTCGCCGTCGTACTCCTTGATCGAGAGCTGGACGTTGGCCTTGTTCATCGCCTGGATGTCCAGGCACTCGCGAATAGTGCGGTTCATGTAGAACGCGGCGCGGCCCATGCGCAGGTTCGGGATGCGGTGCACCCCACGAATCATCGCCTCGATCAGCTTGACACTGCTGCCATTGGTGTCGGCCAGCAGGTCGCTGATATCGATGTTGCAGAGCCGCACGGCATAGCGCCAATCGCGCAGGGCGATACCACTCTCCCACTTGTAGTGGTCGCGGTAGGCGCGGAAGTACTTGCCGGTGCCGTCGTCTACCAGTTCGATGCCCATGTCGTTGTGATCGAGGCCAGCCTTCGAACCCTTCGGATAAATGCCGTGCACGGTCTGGTCGCCCCACACCACCAGCCAGATGGAGGTATTGTCGGAACCCGATCCCCCCATCTTGATGATGTTCTGGCCGTTCTTCGCAGTGCTGTCGCTGTAGCGCGGCGCCAGGCCGAGGAATTTTGCCGGCTCGAGTGCGCTGTTGGAGTAGAACAGGCCAGTGGCCATGTCCTGGTTCATGCCCTCGATGAACGCCGAGTTCTCGGAAAGGCGGAACGCTGCAGTGTTGCCGTTGAGCTCGGCAAGCTTCTCGTCAACGACTCCCAGGTTTTCCAGCAGAGCACAGGTCTCATCGACCTGGGCGGTGGTGGACTTGCTGCGCGGAATGCCGCTGTTCAAGGCGCGCCAGGTGCCAGATGGCAGGCCGGTGCGAATGGTGGTCCGGTGACCGGTAGGCAGGTTGCCCTCCAGCCACAACATGTCGGTGAGGATCTCGTTGGTCTGGCTCAACATCTCGACGATGCGGGCCTGTTTTTGATCCGGGTCTTGGCGCTTGGCCCAGTCGGCCAGCGTCAGCGCGGTGTTGGCGATAACGGCCATGGTTTACTCCTCAGGGTTTTCCGTAGAAGACTTCTTCGTTGGATTTGCGTGATGGGTTGCCGGAGCCGCGGTGCAGCTGGCCCTCGACCAACTGCTGGCCGATCCGGTGAAAGAGCCGAACAACTTCGGGGTGGGAGCCCATGCCGGTCTCGGCCAGGGCTTTGCTGAGCTCAGGGGTACCGAACTCGCCCAGGGCTCTCTGGGCGATGGCAACGTTGGCTTCGAACTTGGCGCCACCGAACTCGGGGTCGGCCTGCAGCTCGCTCGCCCACTCGCCCAGTTGCTGTTGGCGGTGCTGCTGCATCTGCTGCTGGTAGGCCTGGACCATGCCCTGCCGGCGCTTGGCGTCCATGGCGACGAGCTTGTCAACCTGTTCCTGGGTGAAACCCAGCTCCTTGAACACACCGGACCATTCGGCAGTGGCGGCTTCGTCGAGCTCGTAGCCCTCGGGCAGGTTCTCGAAGGCGTACTTCTCCGGCACCACGGGCTTGGCGGCCTGATCGTCGGTCTTGTTCTGCTCGCCTTCCGCCTTGGTGGGATCAGCGCCCTGTTCGCCTGCTGGCGGAGCGCCAAGGATGGTGTCAGCTGCTGGGGCTGCGGCCTGCTGACCGTCAGCACCATCGGCAGGCGTAGCACCGCCGCCAGCATCGGCACCATCGGCACCGGCTTCGTTCATGAGGAAGTGGCCGAGACGGCCGTGGATGAAGAGGTTCATGCGTTTGCCTCGTCTGGTTTGGCGGTGTTCTCCTGAACCATCACCGGGTACAGGTGCGGGCACAGGGTGTGGACTCGCTCCAGCAGGCGCAGGCCGTGCTGGCGATTGCCCTCGTTGAAGGCCATTTGGGCGTTGTTCTGGTCGAAGACCGGGTGGAAGACGCGGGCAGCGGAGAGCTCTGCCCAGACCAGGCGGCGGCCTCGGGCGTCGCCCATCAGCCACTTGAAGTCCTGCTCGGCCTGCATTTGCTGCAGGCGCTTCTCTTCCTCCCGCTTGAGCAGGATCTCGTCGTTGTCGTCCATTTAGGCCCCCAGCATCCGGCCCAGCGCGTTGTCTGGGGTGACCTCGGTTTCGGATAGGAGCTTGGCGCCCTGGATGGTGCTGCCGATGGCCTGGGCCGCCTGCTGCATCTGGGCTTGCTGGTTGCGCTGCTGGCGGATCGCGTCGACCTCATCGTCGCCGCGAACCACGGTGGGTACCGCACCAATGGCGTCGGCGTACTCGTCGACCATCTGGTCGGCATTGAGCTTGTCTCGGACCTCGGGGAAGGCGCCAGACAGGTTGCCGGCAAAGGCGGCGAAGCGCTCCAGGCCGGTCACATTCAGCGACTTCTGGGCCTGGGCCAGGATCGAGACGTACTCGGCCTGGATCTCGGTCTGCATCAGCTCTTCGGGCGGCTCAGGCAGCAACGGCTCGCCTTCGATGATGCCCTGCCAGATCGGCAGCGACTGGCGCAGCATGATGTTGAAGGTGCGGTCGATCAGCGGGTCGAGCAGTTCGTCGTTGATGCGCTCGAGCACCGGCCCCAGCATCAGCATCTTCTCTTCCTTGCGCGCCGCGATCTCGGTGGCGGTGCGCACGGTGTCCAGCTGGCTGACCATCAAGAACAGGTCGGCGAAGAACGCCTGGTTGATCCGGGCGGCGTGCTGCTGGATCTTGGCCTCGACCGGGTTCAGCCATGCCGGGTTAGGCTCGTAGATCGGCGTCATCTGGTTCTGGCCGCCGATCATCGGTACGTAGGTGACGCCGCCGGGGATGGTGCTACTCGGCATGCCCTTCAGCTCGGCCGGGGCCTGCAAGGGCGGGTTCGATCCGGTGTCGACCATGCGGGCCGCCCGGCGCTCCAATAGTTGCAGCGCCTTGTTGTCGCCCAGGCTGACCTTACCAGGACCATACCCGTAGGCGTCACCCGGAAGGAGATCCCAGCGCGGAACCATGGCCGGGAACTCGTGATACCCGCGATGTTCGAGCACCATGTCGCCCGGCGCGCCACACTCCCAGACCAGGGACTTGAACGGCATGTTGCGGGCGCCACGCTTGTTCGGGTCGTGGCTGCGGTTCGGCTCAACCATCTGGACGCAGCTGATCAGCGTGTCGCCGTTGTTGCCCTCGAGCAGGCTCTTGGCTGTCGGGCTGAGCACATCCCTGCCGTACTTCTCGGCCAGCTGGTTGGCCGTCCACTTGAACTCCACGTAGATCGAGTCAACCCGGCCACTGGCTCCGTTGGCGACGTAGTACTCGCCGATGGTGAAGGCCTCGCAGCGAATCACCGTCATGGGGTCTTCATCAACCCAAATACAGCCGGTACCGAAGGAACCCATCTCCAGGTAGCAGGTGGGCAACACCTGGTACAGGTTGGAGCGCAGGAACACGTCCCGCATCCGCTGGGTGCACTCGTAGAACCAGGACTTGACCGGGCCGAACTCCATGATGGCCCTGGTCACCGGCTTCAGGTTGAACCATGGACGCGCCGGCGAAGTGATGCCGCTGACCATGCCCGACGCCTGGGTCCGGTTGGCCATGGTGGCCGTGTTGTTGATGATCTTGTTCGTGGTGCGGTCACCACGGTTGGTGTCGTCGCACAGCACGCGGGAGCGCAGGGGCTGGATGAAGTCCGACAGCTCGCGCCAACCCGGCTCCCACGACGAACGCTCGTTCTTGAGCGAGGCAAGGCGCTTCTCGGCCTGCTTGCGTGGGCTCTCTGCGGTCATGGTCATTGCCCCAGCAAGGTCTTGCGAGCGGTCTGGGTGCCGGCCATCGAACCACCCAGGATGGTGCTGGACATGCCGGCAGCGGCCGCGCGGCGGCGTTTCTCGTCGTCGCGGGCCGCCTGGACATCAGCGGCAACGTTGGTGGCCTGTTCGGTCGTTGGCGATCCCGATTGCAACACCATGTCGTTGCTGGTCATCAGGCCGTTCTCGTCGCCCAGCAGGTTGGGCAGGCCCAACTTGTCGAGGACTACGTCCCCGCCCCGCAAGGGGTCGATCTTCTTGATGGTGTCCACAATGCCGCCAAGTCCGCCGCCACCACACATGGCTGTTACCTCAACTGTTGAATGGGTCATAGTCGGACTGGTGGCTACTGCCCCCTCGCCCGCCTTGGTACTGGGCCTTTATCACCGGCATGGTGAAGGTCAGGGCCAGCGCGTCTCCGTCGTCTGGACTGATGCCCAGGCGCTTCTTGATGTCTGCCTTTTTCTCCAGGGCCAACTGGTCGTGCGCGTTGTGCGTGTACTCGGGGCTGGCCAGCTCGGCCTCTAGCTCGGTGTCCTTCTCTATGGCCAAGCCCAACTTGATGGCCTCGCGCATGCGCCACCAGATCCAGGTCCGCATGTTGGCGTAGTGCCGGTCCGGGGCCTGGCTGGCGAAGTTCACATCGATGATCACCACGCCAGGAAGGAGCCGGCGTAGCTGGTCGGCAATGGGGCCGCCAACACCTGTCGAGTCGACGAACACCGCGTCGGGCTTTCGCTCCGCCACCTCGGTGCACACCCGGGCGATGAACTTGGTGGTGTCCCGCGTTTCGCTGCCCGGGATCTTGATCGGCTTGATGCTCTTGGCATCCATGCCGCGCCGGAAGCGGATCACGTTGTTGTCCATGCCGCCGCGGGCGATATCGATGCCGCACACCAGGGCGTCGTCCATGCCGAACACGGCTTCGCGCCGCATGGCCTCGGCCACCCAGTCGGTTGGAATGAGCTGCAAGTCAGAAGCCCTCGGGAACATGCCGCGTACGCGGATACGGACGAAGTCGCTGTCCTCGCCGTAGTCGGCAATCCACTTGGCGATCTGCGTCTTGTTGGTGCCGTCGACGGTGCGGCTGTCGACCTGGCGGTGCCGCCAGCGGTGCTTGTACTTGGTGAAGCACTCGCGGAAGCGCCCGGTATTTCGGGTTGGGTTGCCGAAGGCTGCCCAGATGATCTCAGTGTCGGCGTCGGTCAGCGCGCCCTCTGCCACTTCCCACACCAGGTCGGCGATGGCAGAAGCCTCATCGAAGATCAGCAGGATGCGCTTGCCTTCGTTGTGCAGGCCGGCGAATGCCTCGGTGTTGGTGTCGGACCAAGGCACCGCGTCTATGCGCCAGTTCTTGTCGTGCCCAGGCTCTGTGCTGAACAGGGCCGTGCCTACGAGCTTGAACCAGTGACTATTGATCGACAGCCGGTGCCACTTGGCTACCTCGGGCCAGGTCTTGGTACGCAGCTGGCTTTCGGTGTTGGCCGTGACGACGCCACGGGTATCAACTGCGGTGCTCAAAGCCCACAGGATGATCCAGGACACCAGCGCCGACTTGCCGATGCCGTGGCCGCTGGCCACCGCCTCGCGGATAACCTCGCCCAGATCCTTGGCGCCGGCCCGAACCTGCTCGCCGATCGACTCGAGTACGTCGACCTGCCAATCGCGGGGTCCGGTCTTGTTGGCCAGCTCTGTGCCTTCTTCTCCCCACGGGAACGCATAGAGCACGTATCCCAGCGGGTCATCAGCGAAGCCGACAATGTCGTCGACCAGCAGTTGCTCGTCGTCAACCTCGACTGGAGCGGTCACGCACACGCTCCTTGGCCTTGGCCATCCGCGCCGAAAGACCGGTCACGGTCACATCGACCTGCTCCTTGAAGGCGTTCACGTTCACGTGCTTGCCCAGCAGCTCAAGGTTGCGGACCTTGTCGGGCCACTTGATCTTCTTGAGGATGCCAACCATGTCCCGGTCCTTGCCCTGGCCCTCGAACATCTCAGCCAGATCGAATCCCGCCAGGTACTGGCGCCAGGCCTTGGGCCACTGCTTGAGCGGCTTGAACGAGAGATCATCCTCGAGGATGTCGATCACATCCAGCTGGTCGATCTCCACCAGGCGTTGCAGGACGTAGTCGGCATCGACCTTGAGGCGCTTGCTCCGCTCGCCCATGGCCTTCTCGATGGCCGCCTTGATCTCTGGCTTCTTCATGAGCTGGTAGGCCTGCTCCCTGGCCCTGGCTGGAGCGTATCCGGCCCTGATGGCAGCCTGGGTGGCGTTCAGGTCGACCAGGTACTCGACGACGAAACGCTGCTGCTTGGCTGTCAGGGCCATGGGAATTCCTTAGTGCGCGATGGGACAGACCCTGCTGACCCAGTCCTGCAGGGCTGTCAGTTGGCGGATGGCGTCGTCACCGTCGTTGGCGATTCGGACAATTCGTTCAGCAGCCGCTGGGTCAAGTTCGGCTCGCGCTTCTGCATGACCCAGGCCGGCGGCGGGGGCAGATCCTGCAGTGCTGCAGCTGGTGGCGAGGACTGACAGCCGGTGCTGGCCAGCAGCGACAGCAGCACGAAGAGTGGCATTGGTCTGGTTCGCACGTTCGCGTTCCTCGGTGTGTTCGGTGTCGAGCTGGACCAGCAGGCGCTGGGTGTTGCGTCGCGACTCGGCGGCTCGCTCCAGGGTGTCGATGACCTGGGCCTGCTGCTCGAGCTGGTCGCTCTGGCGCTGCATCTTCTGCCAGCCGCCGTACATGAGCAGTCCGCAGGCAACCAGGGCGGCGATCAGGTAGCGGTTCATGCTGCCACCGGCAAGGTGACCAGCAGGAAGCCGGCGAACGCCAATAGCGAGACACAGGCGATGCCGGCATAGACCTTCAGCACGCGCTCTACGTAGCCCTTGGGCAAGCCTGCATCGCAGTAGTGCAGGTGACCGTGCTCGTCCAGCAGGACTGGCATGGAGACGTTCATCGGGGTCATTGCTGGGCCTCCAGGCACTTGGCATGGCGATCGAGCTGGCGCTGCCATACGCCCCAGCAGCGCTTGTTCGGCTGGCCGTTGATCGTGGTGGAGCAGTCGTAGCCGGCGGCCCTGCGCCACTTGAGCAGGTCGTGGCAGGCCTGGACGTAGTTGCCGGCCAGCAGGTCGCGGCGCATCGAGGACGACCGCCAGTTGGTGATTCCGTACTGCCCCACGAAGTCCATGTACAGGTCGAACTCTTCCTGGTGCAGCTTCACACCGGGCAGGCTGGCGGCGAACAACTTCTCGTCCTGGGTCAGCAGGTTGCGGGCCAGGACTTCAGCGCGCTGGCGGGTGATGGTGTCGCCCAGGCGGACGCGGGAGCCGTCCTCGTAGCGGGTGCTGCCGTGGCCGATGGTAGGCACGTCGCCCTGGGTGGGGATGACGGCAACATCGGTGAAGCCCTCATGCGCCTTCCAGGCACCGAATCCGGCCAGGCTCATGGTCAGAAGGCCGACCGCAATGCGTTGGCGAGCGCTCATCTCTGGCACTGATCCCGCAGGGCCTGGATGCGGGCCTCGCTCTCGCGGGCCTCGCGCCGATCACGCCGGATCTGGAACCAGGTGCTGACCAGGAAGCCCAGCAGCGCGATGGCTACGCCAGCAACGCCTATCCAGTTGACCTGGGTGAGCCAGCCAGCCACGCCAGTCGTGGCGCCGACCAGCATGCCCTTGTTCGCCACCGAGGCGCCGACCACTTCTACGATGCCTTCCGGTTTCGACATGGGGGTACTCCTGCCTGGGGCGTTCATGGGGCCTCCAGAAACGCGAAACCCCGCTCGATGGCGGGGTCTGAATGAGGTGGTGCGGAGGGCCGGTGCTTGTCCGGCTTGGTGGTCTGGCTCGCTGGGTCACGTACCCCAGACTCTCATCGCGTAGTCCATCAGTGACCGCACGGGTTTGACTGGACGCCACTACCGACTTAGCCCAGCTGCCTGGGCGGGTCATCCGCAGAAAGCAAAAAACCCGCTCAATGGCGGGTTTCTGGTGTCTGTGCGCAACTCTGCACAGTGGGGAAATCATGCCGAAACCCGCACATTTCTGTCAAGGCATCGATTTTCCTATTGATGCGGCTGCCCTGACAATCGCACGGCGAGTTGCGGTCAACCGCTGTGCCTCATCCTCGAAACACTCGGTACTGCCTTCGATGTCAGATTCCGCAACGCTTGCGCAGACCCATCGGTCTTGGTCCTGAGGAACGCTCTGTTCGACGTCCATTCTGATCTTCACCGCCAGTCGCAGAGCATCGCCATCATTGGTCAGCGGGTTCCATAGAGCATCACCTTTCGCAAAGACTCGAGGATTGCCGATCCCTATTGCGATGCCACCGTCAGCCGCATCATGGAACTCGCACCACTCACCTTCGATTTTCCCAGCCCTCGCCGCCAGTTCCAGCAGTTCACGATCATTCATGGCTTGCTCCTGTCAGCGATAGCCTGCAGCTGCTCCTGCATGTACTCGCGGCTGTGCCGGATGTGGTGGATCAGTATGCCGGCTTGACTCATGGTGCCGTCGCAGTACGCTTCGTCGAAGGTCCGGAAATACTTGGCCTCGAACCATTCTTCGAAGCTGGGCACATGGTAGTCATCAAGCTGCTGCAGATCGTTCATGTGGTTGCCCTCAAGGTCGCGGAGGATGTCGTTATGCTTGCCGACAAGCTTTTCGATGATGGCCCTCATTTCGCTCATGCCGCCATCCTCCAAATGTATCTCAGGACCGCCAGCGCTAGGCCGCCCAAAGCTAATGTCATGCCTATCGCGCCGGCCATCGCAATCGACCTATGCAGCCCTATCATGTTCTTCATAGCGCGCCTTGACTGCTCTGGAGTCATCCGCCGATAGGATTTCGGATTTACCATCACGCCGCCTCCCGCTCTTCGCTCAGTACGCGCCCTACAGGAAGCAAGCACAGCCGATCGATATCCCCGGCCTGGTCGAACATCATACGCACCAGCCAGCCCCATTGCCGAGCCCAGTTGCGACTGTCCAGCTCGACGCCGTGGGTGTCGGCCAGCCAGCCCCGGAACACCCACGGGTCGCTCATCGGGTCGGGGTTCGCGCCCATTCCGCCCTGGACCATGTGCTTGTAGCGCACCAGCACGCCACGGGCTACCCACCACTCGCGGGTGCCGAAGTCGCAAGACCGCTTCTGTCCCCGCCGCTCCAGCTCCAGCTCGACGGCACTCGCCAGCACCGCGATGGCGCTTTCCTCCCAGTTGTTCGAGGTCGACACGTCCACTACGGGCGCATACAGGTGGTGCCCGAACTGCTGATGCAGCGGCGGCAAGCTGGCGATAGCGTCCTGCACCCTACCCGCCAACGCCATATGGGCGACCTTGCCCAGGTTCTCCCAGCGCTCTGGCCGGGTTTCGTTCGCCACGTACCCGCGTTTGCCCAGCTGGGCCACCTCCAGGCCGTGGTGCATGACGCTGTCCCAGGGCGTGTAGAAAGCCTCATGCCATGCGAGTCGTGCACTGAACAGCTTCATACAGCCCCCTTGCGTAGTTCTGCGTATGCCATGTGGATCAGAACTCTTGGAACGCCCAACCACCGCCAGACTTCTTGGTCTTGGCCGTGACGGCGATGATCTTGAACGGGTACATGCTGGCGGCCACCTTGGTCTTGACCTTGGCGTCGTCAGTCCAGAAGCCCTTGACCTCATGCAACTGCATTTCGCCGTTGGCGA
Source organism: Pseudomonas sp. I2 (assembly GCF_040984075.1). Taxonomy (NCBI): domain Bacteria; kingdom Pseudomonadati; phylum Pseudomonadota; class Gammaproteobacteria; order Pseudomonadales; family Pseudomonadaceae; genus Pseudomonas; species Pseudomonas sp. I2. The sequence goes on along the minus strand of NZ_JBCGFQ010000040.1, from coordinate 31,671 downwards.
GCATCACGGCGAAGTCCGGCGTGTAGAACGTGTTGTCGGCCAGGCGCAACTTGATGCCCTCGAACTTGAACCAGGCGATCTGGCCAACGAACTGGCGGTCCTGTAGGTACTGCTGGTAGGCAGCCTCGGTCTTGTTCATTTCGCCGGTCTTGAGTCGGCCCAGGGCCTGCATGCGCCTCTGGCCGTTGCGACGATCAGTCATTCCCCGCCTCCCCACCAATGGCCTGCTGCAGCACCAGCACGTGGCAGCCGCGGCAGGTGTTGCCCATCATCGAGTCGATGCGGAACTCGCCATGGCACTGCACGCACTTGACCTTGCGGTTGCCCTCTGGCTCTTTCCAGCGCAGGAAGCCAGCGGCCTGGCGTGCCTTGGAGCACTTGTCGTGCTTGAAATGGGCGCGGGACTTGCCGCACACGTCGCAGCGGCCGCTCTGGCACCTGACCTGGGGGTCTACGCCGCGCGGCGAGCGGACTTGGGGTTCGTAGTTCATGGTGCGGTCCTCAAATTGCAGTCAACTACGCGACCGATTAATCCGGCATCGCAGAGACTTCCCATGGCGAAGTCGTAAATGGCTATGCACAACAGCGCCAGACACAGCATCGCGACAACAAACGCGAACACGCATCCAATGAACTCAAGGAATTCACGCATGGCCGACTCTCCGGATTCCGAGCTTCGCCAGCAGCAGCTTGCGAGCCGCCTGGCCGTCAGTGGGAATGTTCTGTGCCGTGACCAGGTCGCGGGCTTCCTGGTGGGAACGGGCCAGCTGGGCCTTCATGCCGCTGTCGTGCTCGATGCCCTGGGCGATCTTGCCGTCGAGCGGTTGTGCGTTCTGGGCGCGGCGCTGGACGATGGCGTAGTTGCGCTCGAAGCGCTGGTACAGGGATCTGTCGCTGTGCTTGGCGCTGCGCAGATCGAACGTGCCGGTGGCCTCTGCTGCGACCTTCACAGCTTCGTGGCTGTACTTGCCCATCAGGGCCTCGGTCCAGGCCTGGTCGATTGGCGGCAGGCCTGGCACGTGCAGGCACATGGCGCGGAAGACGTTCGCCGGCGGCGGCCAGTCGAATTCGGCCGCGCGCTTGATCAGCTGCTGCAGGCCTACGGCGAGCTGGCGACCAGTGAGCCCACCCAGGATCTTGGCCCAGCTGTGGTCCTGGTCAGCTGATTCGCCGAAACTCGACGTCCAGCGGTGCCCGTACATCTCCGACATCTTCAGCCACAGCTTGTCCAGCAGCACCTGCGGCAGCTTGCTCTCGCCGCTGTCGTTCAGCGATTGCTGCTCGGACGCGGCCGGGTGCCGAACGATCTTCGCGCTGGTATCCACCGCCTTTCCCAGCAGGTCCTTGACCCCGGGTGCGGTGCTGATTGGCTTCTGCGGTGGCAGGTCCTTGTGATCCATGGGTGTACCCCCCGGCTTGCGCCTGGCGTATGTGGTGTTTCAGGGACTGGGCGAGTTGATGCTCCCACTGGGCCTGCGACTGCTCCTTTTCGGGGCGTGCGATCCAGTACGAGCGGAATTCGTTGAGCGTGTCGGCGGGGACGGCTTTGGGGATGGCGTTGCGCAGTGCGGTGGCGTTCCAAGTCTTGGGCTCTGGCTGCCAGCCGTCATGCATCGCGAAGTAGCCGCGCGCGGAGAGAGTAGTAGGGCTTTTACCGGATATCGGAGGTAGGTTGCTGATCAGCGAGTCGGCTGATTCTGATGTGGTTGCTGATCCGTCAGCAGAATCGCTGAAACCCTCGGTTTCATTGGGTTCTGGCGCTTCACCTTCTGGTTGCTGATCTGGTTGCTGATCTGGTTGCTCATCGGTTGCTGATGTTTTGGACGCACCATCCCAGTCCGCATATGGCAGCTTGTAAACGAGGGGTCCAATTTGGGTGATAACGCCGATGGTGATCAGGCGATCAACGAGGGAGCGGACCTTCTGCCTGGTAGGGGATCCAGACTCATGCCGCCCGCGGATTGGAGCAATATACAGCTCTTCACGGAACATTTGCTCGCTCAATCGGCGAACGACACCAGACACCCCGGTCCTGTAGTCCATAAACCGGCGAATGGCGCAATAGAGCTTGAAGACGTCCGCTGGCTCATCTGCCAGGGCGCCCCACTCCGCGTCATTGATCTGGAAGGCAGGCATTGATCAGTCCCAGCCCAGTGGTCCTGGCCGCTTGCGCTCAGCCTTCAACCCGATGCGCGCCATGGTTTCCAGGGCGGACAGGTATTCAGCGGTGACCACCACGGCAGTGCTCGGCACGACGCGCAGATCGAGCAACGACAGGACCTGGGCCCAGCGCTGGTACTCGCCGTCATTCCAGCGGGAAACGGTCGACTCGCTGCAACCGGTTTGCAGGGCTATCGCCTTCTGACTGGTGCGCGCAAGGCGCTGCAAGATCAGCGTTTCGATCTCGCGGGCAATGTCATCCCGCTCTTGGCTTAATTCGTTCGTCGACATGATCAGGCCGCCGACGACTGGGCTGGCACATCTTCCTGGCGAGCTGCCAGCGTGCCTTCGGAGGCTTTCTCCAGCACGCATTGTTGCTGGAATGAGAAGCCTCCGGCCGACTTGCATTGCGAGATTCGCCCAGGGGACAAGCTGAGCGCGGCGGCGATAGCCCGGCCACTGCCAAAGTGGGCAAGGGCTTCCTGGTATGTCATCGGTCTACTCTCCGAGTGGGGTTTTCAGCGGAGTTTAGAAAAGTAAACCGTACAAAGCAAGGCATCTAAACCTGATGATGTTTAGCATCCTAAACATGGAATTCTCAGATCGCGTCAAAAGGCGCATGAAAAAGCTGGGTATCACCGCCGTTGAGCTGGCCGAAACGGTCGGCGTCTCTAAGGGTGCGGTGACCCACTGGACCAACGGCACGAATGAGGCTGGTGGCAAGCGACTCGTGGCGCTGGCTGAAGCGCTACAGTGCACGGCCCTGTGGCTGTCTTCCGGTATGGGTGACGAGGAAATCGGGGGCGACGAAAGCCCGACGGACTCGCCCAGCGAGCGCGACTACGCCCTGATCCCGCAGTACAGTGCGCGCGGCAGCTCGGGCAAGGGATACTTAAATGACCACGTCGAGATCAAAGGCGGCTTGGCCTTCAAGCGCGATTGGCTCAAGGGTATGTCGTTGCGAGAAGAGAACCTGCGGGTGATGTACAACCACGGCGACAGCAACTGGCCCACACTGAGCGACGAGGAAGTGCTGTTGGTGGACGTGTCGAAGATTGAGCCAGTCAATGGCAAGATGTACGCAATGTACGATCCCGACAACGAGGTCATCATCAAGCGGTTGATCAGGGATATGTCTGGCGGCTGGATCATCCGGTCAGACAACCAGGACAAGACACGCTATCCCGACATGCCTATCAGCGACGACGGAATGCGCGGCGTGGAAATCATTGGTCGTGTTGTGTGGCGTGGCGGCGGAATCTAAGCCAGCGAGGAACCCATGGAGTCCGAAAAAAAGCCGAGCTGGTCGATACCGACAATTGTGTTCGGCGCAGGCCTGGTCGGTCTAGCCACTAGCTTGGCCGGCTATTTACTTCATATCCCACAAACCGGACATGTCTTCATCGTTAGCTTACTGATGCTCTTGTTCGGCGCCCTCGTGTCTGCGTTGAGGCGCGAGGGCGGCGCCAAATTTGAAGATGTCTTGACCATGATCGTCGCTCTGTTCTTCTTCGGCTGGCTGGCATGGAAAGCATTCAGCTAGCCGATTCCCCACAATCATAGGCCCGCCGCGTGCGGGCTTCTTTTTGCCCCGGCTGTTTAGATATCTAAATTTCTCCTTGACGCGATTCGTTTAGTTTTCTAAATTCTGCTCAACCGGCCTAGCAAACACTGACCGGTTGGCAGCGAGCCGAAGCCGATTCGGTACAGGGGAAGCCTCGCCCCGGGTGCGCAGCGTCGAGCACCGCATAAATGAGAGCCGACAGCACGCAGCGTGGTCGGCTGTTGGGCTCTCAGAGCCCCCGAACCAAGTCATCGCCCAGCCCGCAGGTGGCGTGTAACAGCGGCATAGCTCCACGGAACATTTCACTTCTGCGCCTGGGCGACCGGGCGTAGCGGGAAATCGACCGAGGATCACCCCAAATGGTTACCCCAGAAATCGCTGAACGCATGTGCAACAAGCTGGTTGAGGCCTACATCAACGCCTGCAAGCCCCGAAACATGGATGACGTCGCGAACGTGACGTTGAAGCTGATCAGCATGGCCGGCCTGGCGCTGGCAGCCACCCACGGCAAAGACGAAGCGGTTGCCTTGATCCACAGCGTGGCCGAACACGTCGGCGAGAACGCCCATCGCAGCCGTGCCGAGATCATCAGGCGCCACTGATTCCCTTGACAGCCGGAAAGACGGCCCGATCACCTGGACCCCATCCCAGGCTGCATCGGAGTTGAGCTTGTTGATCCACGGTGCATCCATGCCGTCGAAGCGCTCGGCGTTCATGGACCCGCAGTCCCCGGCAGGCTCAACCCCGATGCAGATGCCCGCCGCCGAGCGGTGAAATCCCGACACGACCTGATCGCGGGTCACGCGGCGGGCATGTGCATCCCCCTTCCTTCTGCATCGGAGAGCGCTTCTCGACCCTAACCATTCAGGTTCAGGGAGACAGGCGGAAAGCGCTCTACCCATGCAGATCCCCCTCCCCCGCAAGGAAACGCCCCATGAAAAACAACGACACCCCGGAGACCGTACTGGTCCTCCGGACTTGCTACGCCGATCTCACCAGCCACGGCGGCTTCCAATGGCCGAACGAAGTGGGCGCCATCGTCACAGCCCCCGACTGGCGCAACGACAACGAGTGCGGACACGGCCTGCATGGCTGGCTGTTCGGCCAGGGCGACGCCGGCGTAAGCGACAGCATCCGCCGCCAGGACGCCAAGTGGTTGGTGGTCGAAGTCGCGCTTCAGGACGTGGTTGCCCTGGGCGGCAAGGTCAAGTTCCCGTCCTGCACCATCCGCCACATCGGCGACAAGCAGAGCGCCACGGAATACCTGCTCGAGCACGAACCGAGGGCGGCTAGCGTCGCGGTCATCGGCTCGACCCTGACCGGCGGCAACCGCTCGACCCTGACCGGCGGCTACGGCTCGACCCTGACCGGCGGCTACGGCTCGACCCTGACCGGCGGCGACGGCTCGACCCTGACCGGCGGCGACCGCTCGACCCTGACCGGCGGCTACGGCTCGACCCTGACCGGCGGCGACGGCTCGACCCTGACCGGCGGCAACCGCTCGACCCTGACCGGCGGCGAGAAATCCGAACTGCGCATCCGCAAGTGGTGCAGCAAGTCGGAGCGTTACCGCACCTACAACGCCTATGTCGGCGAAGACGGCATCGAGCCTGGCGTTGCCTATCGCCTCGACGACAACAACAAGTTCGTCAAGGCATAACCCGTCATGCGGGCGAGTCGCGGGGCCTGATCAGCCAGACCAGACGCACGCCGGGAAGCGCCGGCCGCCCGCCCCCCACTGAGGCTCTCACCATGTTCAATCCAACCGCGCGGAAGGTGTTCGCCGAGAGCATCGACAGAGCGCTTGCTGTGCCGCCAGGCGAACTGGTGGCCTCCGAAACCGAACTGAGCTACGCCGCCGGCATGGTCAGCTACGCGCTGTTCCGTGGCGATATCACCCACGACCAGGCCAAGTTGATGCATATGCGCATCCATGCTGCCCGCCAACGTCGTGTCGCCCTGCTCTGCCGGCGCCAAGTGGCATGAGCGCCCACGACATGTGGCTCGATCCGCCCGACCTGGACGACGAGCCTGAGCCCTTCGAAGACGATGCCGAGCCGGACGATTACCCGTTCCAGGCCGGCGACTGGCGCTCGGACGAGCGCGAAATCATGCTGGAGCGCCGCTATGACCAGTAAATGCCGGGCGGTCATCGCCCCCAACATCCCCGATCTCGTCAAGGCCCTGCAATCGCAGGGCTTTTTCTTGGTGAACGACCTGCCACGACAGATCCATGTCGAGGTGCGCCGTCACATGCTTGTTGTGAGGTTTCCATGACGATGATCTGCGGAAACTGCGGCCAATACGGCATTCGCTGGATGGGTCAGATCAGCAATCTCACCCACACCGAGTGCCCTCACTGTGGCGGCCAGAACTGCCAGCGCGAGGAAGGCCAAGAAGACGCCTGCCGCGAGTGCGGCGCGATTGGCTGCAACGGCGAGTGCTACGGCGATGACCTGATGGGTTGCTCGTCATGACCGCCGCCCAACGCCGGCGCCGCCACCTGATCTGGCGCGGCGCCCTTAATTCCCTCCTTGGCTGGTTCGGTTGGCTGGTGCTGATCGGGCTGGCTGACGCCATCACCCGATAGAGCCTCTTCTATGAATATCGAAAACGTCACGGTGTTCACCGACGCCAGCTTTTGCCCGGAAACAAAGTGTGCTGGCGGGGCCTTCTGGGCTCGCGGCGACGCAGAGCGCATGAACAGCTCATTTCCTATCACCGGGGTCGCGCAGGCCCACGAAGCGGAGATTGTCGCGGCCTGCATGGCGATCATTCAGATGAGCGAAGACCCGGCCTTCGGGCAGTTGCTTCGCCTTGGTCGGCAAACCCGTCTGGTGCTGGTCATCGATTGCTTGGCCATTCGGGATGCTTTCGAGGCTCGCATACGCCCGTCCACACCAATCATCGACCAACACATCGCTCGAGTAGAGGCCTTGCGCAAGGAGCATGGCTTCTTCTTGAAGATCAATCACGTCAAGGCCCACAAGGGCAAAGCAACGCCGCGTCAGTGGGTGAACAACTGGTGCGACAAGGAAGCCAAGCGGCAAATGCGCGAACAGCGGGGGCTGCGCTCCCTTGGAGTAGAAGCATGCCTGTAACCACCATCCGTGCCTCTTCCTGGGGGTCGTTGTTCGACTGCGCCTACAAGTGGGAATACATCCATATCCTCGGGCATCGGTCACCCAGCAGCGGTCGTTCTCACCTGGGCACGGCCATTCATGCCAGCACAGCAGCTTTCGACGTGTCCCGCATGAACGGCAGCAACCTGTCGGCCTACGACACCGCCGAGCTGCTGGTGCACACGCTGCGCAACCCCGATCAGGACATCGACTGGAAGGCCGACAAGCTGACGCTGGCCGAGGCCGAGCGCATTGCGCTGCCCTTGCACACCCGCTACTGCAACGAGATCAGCCCGCGCTACGAGTTCGTTGCTGTTGAGCGGACCACCGAGCCGCTGGAAATCGACTGTGGTGGCGGTGTCGTTGTCCGCCTGACCGGCCAGCTTGACCGAGCCCGGATCTGCAAGACCGGCGACGGCAAAGGCATTGCCGACGTAAAGACCGGCGGTGCCGCTGTCGTGGATGGTGTGGCCAAGACCAAGGGCCACTGGGCCCAGATTGGCACCTACGAAATCCTCGAAGAGCACACCACCGGCGAACCCTGCACCGCCCCTGCCCACATCATCGGACTCAAGACCAAGGGCAAGCCCGAAACCGGCATCGGCGAGATCATCGGCGCCAAGCAAATGATGGTCGGCACCGAGGATTTTCCCGGGCTGATCCAGATCGGCGCCGACATGCTGCGCTCCGGACTGTTTCCGCCCAACCCCCAGAGCTTCCTTTGCAGCGCGAAGTATTGCCCGCGCTGGTCCACCTGCCCTTACCACCAATGAGGTCCACCATGTCGCAACCCACCACCCTGGCGCAGATGCAGACCAGCGCTGTCGCCACCCCAAAGCAGTCCCGTCCACCGGTATCCATGAGCTTCTTCGACCTGGAAGGTTTCGAGCTGATGCAGCGCATCGCGAAGGCCTTCGCCAGCTCCAACCTGGTGCCCAAGCAGTACCAGGGTAACCTGCCGAACTGCATGATCGCCCTTGATATGGCCCGTCGAATCGGCGCCAACCCTCTCATGGTCATGCAGAACCTCTACATCGTTCACGGCACACCGGGATGGTCCAGCAAGTTCCTGATCGCCACGGTGAACACCTGCGGTCGCTACAGCACCTTGCGCTATGAGTGGTGTGGCACCAAGGGCAAGGACGACTATGGCTGCCGTGCGTGGGCCGTGGAAAAGGAGACTGGCGAGCGCCTGGATGGCATCTGGGTCACCTGGAAGATGGTCAAGGCCGAAGGTTGGGCCAGCAAGAACGGCAGCAAGTGGATGACCATGGAGGATCAGATGTTCATCTACCGCGCTGCCGCCTTCTGGCAACGCGCATACGCGCCAGACCTTGGCATGGGCCTTATCACCGAGGAAGAGATCCGCGATACCTACGACGCTCAGCGCGGAACAGACGGAAGCTTCTCGGTTTCGCTTGAGGATCTACAGGGTTCCGGAGAGCAGCCAGTCGAGCCACAGGCCGAGGCCCTGGAGCACAACCCAGACGAGCGCCTCGACACCATGGCCGGCGAGATCACCAAGAACGGTCAGGTCGAGTCGGTAGACGTCGAGCAAGAGCCGGACGAGCTCGAGCAAACCGACACCAGCAACCTCCAGTTCGAGTAACCCGCCATGGCCAGCCAAGCAGTGGAAGAGCTGTACGACTGTGTCGAGGAATTCACTTCCCTGCTGGCTGCCGCCGAGCTGCATGCCGACGGCGCCTGGGAAAACGAGTTCGTCGAAAACATGCGGGCCAACTTCAAGCGCCACGGCCCGCGCACCCTTCTGAGCGTTCACCAGCAGAAGAAGCTGGAAGAGATCGCCAAATACTGAGGAAAGCCCATGAAAGTTGAGCACAAAGAAGCCATCGACCGCGCCCGCCGTCACGGCATGCACCCCATGACCTTCGCTCATGAGCTGATGGTGCACGACCTAGTTGATGCGGCTCTGTTCGAACTGCGCAACATCAAGGTTCCGTTCAGCCGCTTGGGCGAGGACGACCAGCAGGAGGTGATCGACCGCATCACCAAGATCGCGGAAGAGGCTGTCAGCACAGCGGTCGGCATCATCAGCACCCGCAGCGTCGACACCATCCCGATGACCGTGGTTGACGCGAAGTTCAAGGCGAAGGCCATCACCGTAACCGCTTCCATCGACGCCCAGGACCCCAACCGGCATGGCTTGATCGATGTGGCTGGCAAGTTGTGCCTGATGGTGCTTGCACCGAACGACTACGCCGAAGGCACTGACGGCATCCAGGCTGAGCGTGATCAGTACGACCTGCCGCTGAGCGCATCCGAGATCATTGCCGGGGCCGGACTGGATCGAAAGCAGGAACAGCGGCACACCGAGCCTGTCACCGAGCAAGCACCGGTCGACGATAGCGATGCAGTTGATGCCGAGTTCGTGGAGACCAGGCCGGAAGGCAAGGAGTTCGGCGGCTTCACCTACGAAGATGCCGCCAACCTGGTCAGCCTGCACGCTCAGGTCATCGATGTGGCCTGGCTGCAACGCCGCTTGAGCATCGACAGTGACAGTGCCAGTTCGCTGCTGCTGCGCCTGCTGGACGACAAGGTCATCGAGCTGGAAAGCGAAGCCGAAGACCGCCTTGAGTACAAATACCGCGTCGTGGCCACCCTGGCCGACGTCGCTGGCCTGGAATTGGAGTGATGCCATGCGCCTCGAACACATCTTCGTCGAGAATTTCCAGGGCCTGCGCAGCGCCAGCCTGGACCTCGCCACGCCGATCACCCTGGTGGCCGGCCTCAACGGCGCTGGTAAGTCGTCCCTGCGCGAGGCCATTGGCTTCGCACTGGGCGGCTCCGGTCGCGTCCAGCACAAGAAGGACTATGGCAAGCTGATCACCGAGGGCGAGAAGAAGGCCCAGATCATCGTCAGCCACGACGGCGCGGCCAGCAGCTTCACCCTGCCCAAGGGAACCGCCGAGCGCCACGGCGTACCCGGCGACGACTACCTGCCGTTCGTGCTGACCCCGGGCGCCTTCGCGGCCCTGGACGACAAGAGCCGGCGCGCCACGCTGTTCAAGCTGATGGGCGCCAGCGCCAAGCCTGACGTAGTGGTCGGCAAGCTGGCCGAGCGGAAGGCAGACCCGGCCAAGGTCGAGAAGATCAAGCCATTGCTGCTGAGCGGTTTCGCTGCCGCCCAGGAGCAGGCCAAGACCTATGCCGCCGAGTCGCGCGGCGCCTGGAAGGCCATCACCGGCGAAGCCTATGGCAGCGAGAAGGCTGAAGGCTGGTCAGTGCAACTGCCGGCCGGCGAGGTCGCCAGCGAGGCAGAGCGCGAGAAGGTGTTCGCGGAGCACAAGAAGGTGCTGCAGGACATCGAGAACGGCAACCGCTTCATCGGCGAACAAGACGCCAAGCGCCAGGCTTCCGCTGGGCTGGATCAGCGCAGGACCGAACTGGAGCAAGCCGCCGGGCTTTACGATCGGGCAGTGGCAAAACGCACCACCACCGAGCAGGATCTGGCGGCGCTGGAGCAGCGCCTGCCCGAACTGCAAGCCCAGCTGAAAGACCAGCAGGCCGGTTCCGGCGGATGCGAATGCCCGGCCTGCGGCGCCGGGCTCAAGATCGTCGGCAAGAAGCTGGAGCTGTACAAGGGCCTCAAGGAGGACACCACGGCCACCACCACCTTGGCTCTGGACGTTACCAAGGTCCAGCAAAGCATCGACATGCTGCGCCGCACCCTGCAGAACGACATGGCCGCCGTGGCCAAGGCCGAAGCTGCCCGCGATGAGCTGAAAAGCCTGGAAGGCCAGCAGGCCGAAGCTTTCGACCAGGACAGATACAACCGCTCTGTCGAGTCGCTGAACAAGCTGCGCAAGCTGGAAGGCGATCTGCGCGCTAAGTACACGGCCCTCATGGATCAGGCCATCGCAGCCAAGTCCGCCGACGAGAACACCGCCAAGGCCGCCCAGCACCACCAGGACGTGAAGGACTGGGTGCTGATCGAGAAAGCCCTGGCTCCCGACGGCATTCCGGGCGAGATCCTGGCTGGCGCCCTGCAGCCCTTCAACGCCAGCCTGGCCCGCACCTCCAAGCTCACGGGCTGGCCCATGGTTCAGGTGGCCACCGACATGGAAATCACCGCTGGTGGCCGTATGTACCAGCTGCTGAGCGAGTCGGAGCAATGGCGCTGCGACACACTGCTGGCCCTGGCCATCGCCGTGCACTCGGGGCTGAAGCTGGTAATGCTCGATCGCTTCGACGTGCTGGACCTGCCTGCGCGCGGCCAACTGCTCGGCATGCTGGTCAGCCTGGCCAAGGCCGGCGAGATCGAAAGCGCCATCGTTCTGGGCACGCTCAAGGCCAAGCCAGCCAAGTTGCCACCTGAAATCAGCGCGGTATGGATCGAGGGCGGTGTCGCCCAACAAGACCAGCCAATGCAGCAAGCCAGCTGACCCACCACCAGCATGACCCACAGGCGCCCTCGGGCGCCTTCTTTTCGCCTACAGGAAACCCCGCCATGTCCCAACTGATCTGTGTGTTCGATACGGAAACCACTGGGCTCCCAGCCTTCAAGCAGCCCAGCGACCACCCTGACCAACCCCACATCGTCGATATCTGCGCCCTGCTCTACACCCCCGAAGGCGAGCTGGTCGACAGCTTCGAAGCCATGGTTCGCCCCGATGGCTGGAGCATTCCCAACGAAGTGTCGGTGATCCACGGCATCACCAACGAGCTCGCCCTGGAGCACGGCATCGCCGAGGCGGCGGCCATCGAAGGCTTCCTCGACATCTGGAACCGTGCCGGCCTGCGCGTTGCGCACAACGTCTCGTTCGACGACCGCATCATGCGCATCGGCTTCAAGCGCTTCCAAGACGCCTGGGTCGCCGAGTCCTATCGCGAGGCCGCCAAGTTCTGCACCTGCCAGGCCACCACCAACATCGTCCAGTGCCCCCCCACCGAGAAGATGATCGCCTCCGGCCGCGGGCACCTGTTCAAGCAGCCCACCGTGGCCGAGGCCTTGAAGTTCTTCACCGGTGAGGACTTGGTTGGTGGCCACCGCGCCCGCCCGGACGCCGAGGCCTGCGCCCGTGTGTACTTCAAGCTGCAGACGTACCAGTCAGCGGCCTGATCCCATCCCCGCGCCGGCCCTCCTGGCGCCATCTCCTCAAGGACGGCAGCATGCTGATCAAGAAAAAACTGACACACTTTCACTTCTGCTGCGGCCTGGGCGGCGGCGCCAAGGGCTTCAATCGGGCCAAGCCCATCGTCGGCAGCATGCAGGCGCATTGGGAATGCCTGGGCGGAATCGACGTAGACGCCGCAGGCCTGCGCGACTTCCAGCAGCTGGCGGGCGTGCCTGGCACACTGATGGACCTTTTCACGCGCGACCAGTACATCCGCTTCCACGGCAAGGAGCCGCCGTCCGGCTGGCAGGAGGCCACGCCGGAAGACGTCCGCAAGACCGCCCAGGGCAAGCGTCCCGATGCCGTGTTCATCAGCTCGCCATGCAAGGGGGCCAGCGGCCTGCTGTCCGAACAGCTTGCCCAGACCCCGAAGTACCAGGCGCTCAACGAGCTGACGCTGCGCTGCATCTGGCTGATGGGCGAGGCATGGGCGGATGATCCGGTGTCGCTGATCGTGTTCGAGAATGTGCCACGCCTGGCCACCCGCGGCCGGCACCTGCTGGACCAGATCAACAGCCTGCTCGGCCACTACGGCTATGCCGTGGCGGAAACCACCCACGACTGCGGCGAGTTGGGCGGACTTGCCCAGTCGCGCAAGCGCTTCCTGCTGGTGGCGCGCCACGTCGAGAAAGTGCCGCCCTTCCTCTACGAGCCGGAGAAGAAGACCCTGCGCGCGGTCGGCGACATCCTCGGCCGCATGCCACTGCCGGGCGACATTGAGACCGGCGGACCGATGCACCGCATCCCATCGCTGCAGTGGAAGACCTGGGTTCGGCTCGCTCTGGTTCGCGCCGGGAGCGATTGGCGCAGCCTCAACGAGCTAGCGATCGAGGACGGGTACCTGCGCGACCTGGTGATCGTGCCGGAGTACCACCACGGTTACCTCGGCGTACACGGCTGGGGCGACACTTCCGGCACCATCGCCGGAGCCAGCGGCCCAACCAACGGCGCGTTCTCGGTTGCCGACCCTCGTATCCCTGCTGCAGGCGATCGCTTGACCTGCATCATTCGTAGCCTGGACGGCACTTGGCATCGCCCATTCACCACTCTGGAGAAGGCCGCCCTGCAAAGCCTGGTCGAGCCGGAAGAACAGTTGATCCTCGATGGCCTGAGCGACAAGGATTGGAGCGAGCGCATCGGCAATGCGGTACCGCCGGCTGCGGCGGAAGCAATCGCCCACGTAATGGGCACCACCCTGCTCCTGGCCGCCCAGGGCGAAACCTTCATGCTCAGCATGCTGCCGATCTGGGTTCGCCAGGTAGGGGTGGGGTTGAGCGTTTCCCAGGTCAGCAACTCCTGACCATGCCGCGCCGGGCAACCGGCGCTCGCCGGAGCCCATCATGAACCCAGTTGCCCAGGCGGCCCCTGACCGGGCCCGCCGCCCTGCCCCTGCGCCCACATTCAGCACGATGGCGGCGCCGAAGCCCGACAAGCCGCTGCCCATGCCGGTGGCCACGGGCCCCATCAACCACTTCATGCGCCTGCAGGCCCGCGAGGACGCCACCGACCTGGTGCGCTCCCTGCGGGCCACGCTGGACAGCACCAACGGCCTGGCCCAGGTCATCAACGCCCTGAAGCGCGCAGCCACCGGCAGGCCCGGCAGCACCGTGCAGGGCTACCTCGACATCATCGAACTGTTGGAGAAAGGCAATGAGCACTGAATTCCAGCGCGAAGACCGCTACATCGTCATCAAGCGCAGCGACTTGGACAAGCTGTCTCCCATTGATCGTGACTTGGCACTGTCCAGCCTCGAACACGTCGACTCCATCATGGCGGCATGGGATTGTCCGGCGCGCAAGTGCCTGGTCATCGAAAGTGACTGGCCTGAGTACGAGCCGACCTGGGCAGCCATCGAGGCGCGGGTCACCGGCAAGCCAGCCGAGCAGCACCAGGGCGAGCCGGTGGCGTGGCAAGACCCGGAAAATGAAAGCCGGATGTGTACGGGGGAGCATAAGGCCTATGCACTTTCAAAAGGCGGGGCGGCCGCACTTGCGCTGGCAACGCTGACCCGTCCGCTCTACACCAACGCCGATCCTGGCGAGGTTGATCGGCTGCGCGATGCTCTGGACGAATGTGACGGCGACCGCTGGAAGCTGCGCACGGAACGCAACACCCTGCGCGCCCAGCTGGCCGAGCTGGAGGCGCTTCTGCATGAGGTGTGGCCGTATGACCTGGGAACCCCTTTGAAGCGCAGGATCAAAGCCGCCCTATCCGTCAGCGCAGAGCCATCGAAGTCCTGCGGCGCATGTGGCGGGTGCCCGAATGGTTGTCGGCTAGACGAGGAAAGCCCGAGCACGCCGGTTGAACTCGATGCTCTGAGCCCGGATGAAATCAACCAGATGGCGTTTGAAGAAGGCCAGCCAGCAGAAGATGGCGACGGATACACCTTCACGCAAGAAGAATTCGACCTGTTTGTACAGCGCCTGCTGGACCGCGCCGCCCTGGAGCGCAAACCCGCCGGGGCCGACGACCTCGCCGCCTTCAACGCCGCATTCCAGAAGGCCATGGAAGCCGGATGGGATGATCCCATCGACCTGGCCCGCCAGCTGTGGAACGCCCGGGGCGACCTGGGGCGCAAGCCGTCCGCGCTGATCGACCAACTGCAGGCCGACCTGACGGCGCGGGATGAGCGCATGGACCGTGCCGAGCAAGTACTGCGGAAGGTCGCAAAGCTGCGCGGCACGCTGGAGCAGCACGGCCTGCTTGAGGAGATTGAGGAGCTACTGAGGGCAGCGCCATGAAAGCCCGGACCATCATCGTCTGCCTGGTCGCCGCCCTGGCCCTGGGCTTCTACCTGGGCGCTGTCTCCGGCGCCTTCGCCGTCACCCAGGCCGACAAGCCCCGCGATCCGCCACCAGCCGGCGACCAGTTCGACGAAGGGCCGGTGCTGGTCAGGCTGCCGGCCGCACACCTTGCCCCTTTCCGCTTCATTTTTTGATATCAACCTGCCGCCGCCGGCGGCGCTGGAGTTCCCATGGAAACCGAAAGCACCGGTGACGTCGACAAGGTCACCGAGCAACGCATGGCCGACCTGCTTGGCTGCACCAAGCGCGCCCTGGAGGGCCGGCGCCTGCGCGGGGTGATTCCCGAAGGTGTCTGGATCAAGCACGGCGGCCGCATCATCTACAGCAAAAAGAGGTATGACGAATGGCTGGAAAGCCAATGGATTTACCCCAAGGAATTGACCTGCACTACGGCTCGCTCCGGCTCAGGTTCATGTGGGAGGGTACTCGCCGAAGTGAGACCCTTCCCTACCCCCCGACACAAAAAGGCATCAAGGCTGCATCCCAGCTTCGCGATAAAGTAAACAGCCTGCTGAAACTAAACCTGCTCGATCACGACAAATACGCGGAGCTGTTTCCCAGCTCCGCTGCTGTCGTAGGCGGAGTGCCGACCTTTGGCGAATATGCTCAGTTGTGGCTCGACAGCCGAGAGATCACCGCGGGCACCAGGCTGAACTACAAGGGCACGCTCAACCTGTACTGGGTTCCACACCTTGCCCTGGTACGCATAGATTTGATCACCACCACCCTTCTCCGTCGGATCGTCGCGTCGATCAACTGGACCACTCCCTCGGTAAAGCGCAACGCGATGGTCAAGCTATCGACCATTCTGCGTTCAGCGGTGCTGGACGGGTTGATAACCCGGAATCCAGCGGAAGCCCTCCAGCTACCAGCACGCTCCAAGAAGGAAGTTGACCCATTCACCCTGGAAGAAGCCAACTCCATCATCGCAGAGATCTACAAACACAAGCACTGGCCAAGCCAGATCTACGCTGCGTTCTTCGAGTTCATGTTCTTCACTGGACTGCGCCTGTCCGAAGGCCTGGCGCTTCGCTGGGATGCCGTCGACATGGACAAGAAGACTGCTCACGTGCGGCGAACGGTTGCGTTGGGGGTGATTGAGGAAAGGACAAAGACTGGGCGGGATCGTTTCGTGCTGCTCAACGACCGGGCTCTGCATGCCCTTGAGTTCGCCAAGCAGTACGCGGAGCGCCGCAAGCAGGGCAAAGGGCAGTTCACCGAATCGCCGTTCGTCTTCCCGCCAGGCAAGAATGGGGAGCACGTCAAGCAGACCTCAGACCTGCACCATCAGTGGCGCCCAATCCTCAAGAGCCTGGGGATCAGATACCGCCCCCCGTATAACTGCCGCCACACCTATGCGACAATATGCTTAATGTCTGGACTCAACCCCGCATTTATCGCCCAACAGCTCGGGCATAGCGTGCAGATGCTCTTATCGACTTATGCGCGCTGGATTAACTCGTCCAACGACTGGCAGGAGCTGGAAAAGCTCCAAATTGGTCCGAAATTGGTCCGTAGCTGCGAAGAAGCCACGTAAGTTATTGATAGGTAAGTTCTTTGATCTCCACCGCTAATATCACCATGCAATTCGGCGCCAAGCCGCTCTTCGAAAACGTCTCGGTCAAATTCAACAACGGCAACCGCTACGGCCTGATCGGCGCCAACGGCTGCGGCAAGTCGACCTTCATGAAGATCCTCGGCGGCGACCTGGAGCCGTCCGCGGGCCAGGTGATGCTCGAACCCAACACCCGCCTGGGCAAGCTGCGCCAGGACCAGTTCGCCTACGAGGAATTCACCGTGATCGACACGGTGATCATGGGCCACGAGCAGCTGTGGAAGGTCAAGGCCGAGCGCGATCGCATCTACTCCCTGCCGGAAATGACCGAGGAAGACGGCATGGCCGTCGCCGAGCTGGAAACCGAATTCGCCGAGATGGACGGCTACACCGCCGAGTCCCGTGCGGGTGAACTGCTGCTGGGCCTGGGGATTCCGCTGGAGCAGCACTTCGGCCCGATGAGCGAAGTGGCGCCGGGCTGGAAGCTGCGGGTGCTGCTGGCCCAGGCGCTGTTCTCGGATCCGGACGTGCTGCTGCTCGACGAGCCGACCAACCACCTGGACATCAACACCATCCGCTGGCTGGAAAACGTGCTGACGGCGCGCAACAGCACCATGGTGATCATTTCCCACGACCGGCACTTCCTCAACAGCGTCTGCACTCACATGGCCGACCTGGACTACGGTGAGCTGCGCCTGTTCCCGGGCAACTACGACGAGTACATGACCGCAGCCACCCAGGCCCGCGAGCAGCTGCTGGCCGACAACGCCAAGAAAAAGGCGCAGATCGCCGAGTTGCAGAGCTTCGTCAGCCGCTTCTCGGCCAACGCCTCCAAGGCCAAGCAGGCCACCTCGCGGGCACGGCAGATCGACAAGATCCAGCTGGCCGAGGTCAAGCCTTCGAGCCGGGTCAGCCCGTTCATCCGCTTCGAACAGACCAAGAAGCTGCACCGCCAGGCGGTGACCGTGGAGAAGATGGCCAAGGCCTTCGACGACAAGGTGCTGTTCAAGGATTTCAGTTTCGTCGTCGAAGCCGGCGAGCGGGTGGCGATCATCGGCCCCAACGGCATCGGCAAGACCACCCTGTTGCGTACCCTGGTCGGCGAGACGACGCCGGACGCCGGTGCGGTGAAGTGGACCGACAGCGCCGAGGTGGGCTACTACGCCCAGGACCACGCCCATGACTTCGAGGAGGACCTGAGCCTGTTCGACTGGATGGGCCAGTGGACCCAGGGCGAACAGCTGATCCGCGGCACCCTGGGGCGCATGCTGTTCTCCAACGACGAGATCCTCAAGTCGGTGAAGGTGATCTCCGGTGGTGAGCAGGGCCGCATGCTGTTCGGCAAGCTGATCCTGCAAAAGCCCAACGTGCTGGTGATGGACGAACCGACCAACCACTTGGACATGGAGTCGATCGAGGCGCTGAACCTGGCCCTGGAGAACTACCCAGGGACCTTGCTGTTCGTCAGCCATGACCGCGAGTTCGTGTCGTCGCTGGCCACCCGGATCATCGAGCTGACGGCGGATGGAGTGGTGGACTTCAGCGGCACCTACGACGATTACCTGCGTAGCCAGGGGGTCGTGGTCTGACCTCGTCCGGCATCGCTTGGTCGTGCCTGGGGCCGCTTGCGGCCCCAAGGCCTCAAGCCCCACCCGACTGACCGGCAGACGAAAAAATCGTTAGCCTGCTTTCTTTTCCATCCGGCACCCGCCATGATGGGCTCCTGCCCCACCGCCCACCCGCGAACGAGCCCATGACCGCGCATCAGCCCGCCCCCAGCAGCACCTTCGGCATCACCCAGCAGATCCTTTCGATCGTCTTCTATACCTTCATCGCCTTCCTCTGCATCGGCCTGCCGATCGCCGTGCTGCCCAGCTACGTGCACGACCGACTGGGTTTCGGTGCGGTGATCGCCGGGCTGACCATTGGCCTGCAATACCTGGCCACCCTGCTCAGCCGGCCTTTCGCCGGACGGGTGGCGGACGGCCTGGGCGGCAAGCGGGCGATCCGTTATGGCTTGTACGGCATCGCCGGTTGCGGCGTGCTGACCCTGCTCTCGGCCTGGACCCTCGCCCTGCCCTGGCTGAGCCTGTTGCTGCTGCTGGGTGGGCGACTGCTGCTGGGCATCGCCCAGGGGCTGATCGGCGTGGCCACCTTGAGTTGGGGGATCGGCCAGGTGGGCAGCGAGCACACGGCGCGGGTGATCTCCTGGAACGGCATCGCCTCCTATGGCGCCATCGCCATTGGCGCGCCGGCAGGCGTGCTGCTGGTGGACGGGCTGGGCTTCAGTGCACTCGGCCCGGCCCTGCTGGCACTGGCCCTGCTCGCCTTGCTAGTGCTGCGTACCCGGCCGAACGCGGTGGTCGTGCAGGGCGAGCGGCTGCCCTTCTGGTCGGCTTTCGGCCGGGTGGCGCCCTGTGGCCTGGGGCTGACCCTGGCGTCGATCGGCTATGGCACCCTGACCACCTTCGTCACCCTCTATTACCTGGAACGCGGCTGGGTTGGCGCGGCCTGGTGCCTGAGCGCCTTCGGCCTGTGCTTCATCCTCTCCCGGCTGCTGTTCGTCAACGCGGTCAACCGCTTCGGCGGCTACAACGTGGCCATCGCCTGCATGGCCACCGAGGTGCTGGGGCTGACCTTGCTGTGGCTGGCGCCCTCGCCGGCCTGGGCGCTGCTCGGCGCCGGCCTCACCGGCTTCGGCCTGTCGCTGGTGTATCCGGCCCTGGGCGTGGAGGCGATCAGGCAGGTGCCCAGCAGCAGCCGAGGTGCGGGGCTCGGCGCCTATGCGGTGTTCTTCGACCTGGCCCTGGCCATCGCCGGCCCGGTGATGGGCGCGGTGGCCGTGCACCTGGGCTATGCCTCGATCTTCTGTGCCGCCGCCCTGCTCGCCCTGGCAGGGGTGGGCCTGAGCCTGTTGCTCGCCCGCCGTGGCCGACGCTTGCAAGCCCCATGAAAAAACCGGCTGACGCACGAGGCGCCAGCCGGTTTTCTACAAGACCACGATCAGGCGGCGGCGAACAGCTCGTTGGCGATCCGCGCCTGGGCCGCGTCGATGGCCTGGCTGCGCTGCTCCGGGCCGTAGGCCAGGCCATGGGCGCGGACGATCTCCAGGTCGGTGATGCCGATGAAGCCAAGCAGGACCTTGAGGAACTCCTCGTGGCCGACGCCAGTTGGCTGGCCATGGTGCAGGCCACCGGAGGTGGAGACCAGGATCACCTTCTTGTCGCCGCACAGGCCCTCCGGGCCGGCTTCGGTGTAGCGAAAGGTCTTGCCGGCGACGGCGATGCGGTCGATCCAGGCCTTGAGCTGGGTCGGCACGGTGAAGTTGTACATCGGCGCACCGATCACCACGGCGTCGGCGGCGAGGAATTCGTCCAGGGTTTCCTGGCTCAGCTTGGCCTCGAAGGCCTGGGCGGCGTCGCGCATGTCCTCGGGGGTGCCGGCGGCGACCAGGGTGGCGGCGGAGAAGTGGGCGATGGCGTCGGCGGCCAAATCGCGATAGACCACCTCGATGCTCGGGTCGGCGGCTTTCCAGGCCTCGACCACTTCGCGGCTGAGCTGGCGGGAGGCGGAATTGTCGCCCAGGATGCTCGAATCGATATGCAACAGTTTCATGGGACTCTCCTGTGAATGAAGACCGCGGCGGTGGGCGATCACGATGGAGAGAATCCTATAGGCCCATCGAATGGCTGATAAGCCTGCAAAAATGCATTAGTTTGTCCTATGTATGGAACGATGAGATACGCCAATGCAAGACTTCAATGACCTGTTCTACTTCGCCAAGGTGGTCGAGGCCGGTGGTTTCGCCGCCGCCGGCCGCCAGTTAGGCATCCCCAAGTCGCGCCTGTCGCGGCGTATCGCCGAGCTGGAAGAGCGCCTGGGCACCCGACTGCTGCAGCGCACCACCCGGCAACTGAAGCTGACCGTCGTGGGCGAGCGCTACCTGCACCATTGCCAGGCGATGCTGCTGGAGGCAGAGGCCGCCGACGAAGTGGTGGCGAGCATGAGCAGCGAGCCGCGCGGGCGCCTGCGGGTGTCGTGCCCGGTGGCCCTGGCCCATGCCTTGCTGCCAGAGGTCATCAGCCGCTTCCTCGCACAGTACCCGCTGGTACAGCTGGACATGGTCTTGCTCAACCGCCGGGTCGACCTGATTTCCGAGGGCATCGACGTGGCCCTGCGGGTGCGGGACCTGGGCGACGAAGAACCGGCCCTGGTCACGCGCCGGCTGCGCCAGGCACAGATGCAGTTGGTGGCCGCCCCGGGCTTCGCCGACCACCTGCAAGACCCGTCGGAGCTGGCCAGCCTGCCGGTGCTGGGGGCGACCGAGGCCGATCGGCTGGTGCATTTTCGCCTGATCGGGCCAAATGACCAGCAACAGGAAGTGGCGCTGGAGCCACGCCTGGCCATCGACGACTTCGTCGTGCGCAAGGCGGCCGTGCGCGCCGGGCTGGGCTTCACGGCCCTGCCGAGCATGTTCTGCGAAGAGGAACTGGAGCGTGGCGAACTGGTACGCCTGCTGCCTGACTGGTCGCTGCCAGGCGGGTGGCTGCAGGCGGTCTACCCTCACCGGCGTGGGCTGCTGCCGGCGATGCGCGTGTGGATCGACCACCTGGCGGCGTCGTTCGAGGGTTGTGGAGAGCGCTATGTCTAGGAAGATGACACCGGACGAAGTGGCGGCCTTCTGCCTGGGGCTGCCCGGGGCACGGGAAGACTACAAGTGGGGCGGTATCCGGGTGTTCTCGGTGGCAGGCAACAAGATGTTCGCGGTGCTCGACCTGGCGGGAGCGGGGTTGTCGTTCAAGGTGGCCGACGACCTGTTCCTCGGCTACTGCGACCGCCCTGGCATCCGCCCGGCGCCCTACCTGGCACGGGCACGCTGGATCAGCATGGCACCGCCCTACCCCATGGGGCGCGAAGAGCTGAGCGAGCTGTTGCAGCGCTCGCACCAGTTGGTGGTGAGGCGGCTGCCCAGGCGGTTGCAGGTGGGATTGCTGTGATCGAGTGAGGGGACTTGCGGGCTGCGTTGCAGCCCATCGCCAGCAAGCCCCCACAGGTCCCTGCAAACCGCATCATGTGTGCTCGACTCACCCCGGTGAAGCAGTGCTGCTCGCAAATCCGAGCCCTGTGCCACTGTGGCGCCAAGCCGATCACGCATGGGTGGCTTGCAGGGCCCGTGTGGGAGCGGGCTTGCCCGCGAACAAGGGCGCAGCCCTTGCCATACACCGATGCTGTCAGAGCCGGCCCATTCGCCGGCAAGCCGGCTCCCACACGGGCCAGCGGTGTTCCCGAATCTGCGCCATGCACAGAAATCCGTGGGGGCTTGTCGGCGATGGGGACGACGCCAGCTCAACCACTAACGCCCATGAACCCCAGCCAGCGCCCGCCCAGCACCAGATAGTCGATCCAGAACACCTGGTGCAAGCCAACGATGCCCCAGAAGGTCAACTGATACGACAGCTTGCGCGTCTTGTGGCGGAACAGTTGCTGGGCCAGCAGAGCCCCCGGCCAGCCGCCGCACAGCTCACTGGCATGCAACACCTTCTCCGGCGTACGCCAGGCCTGGGTACGGGCCTGGTGCTTGTCCTGCCAGTAGAGCAGCAGGCTGACCAGGCTCACCGCTGGATAGAGCGCCAGCGGCAACCAGGACTGCCCACTCCAGGCCATCTGCGCCGCGCCCAGCCCCGGCAGCAGGCACAATCCGGCCAACGCCAGCAGCTTCAGGCGCAGGTTGCGCACGCCCGCTGCCTCGCGGCCGGCGCCCCGCCGTGCCGCACTCTGCACCCGCGCCATGTCAGCCCTGCGCCGTGGCCCAGTCGACCCAGCCGAACTGCCAGGTCGCCAGGATCAGCAGGCCGAAGACGATACGGTACCAGGCGAACACCGCATAGCTGTGGTTGGCGATGAACTTGAGCAGGCCACGCACGGCGATCATGGCGAAGATGAACGAGACCACGAAGCCGATGGCGAACACCGGCAGGTCGTCCGGCTGGAACAGCTCGCGGTACTTGTAGCCCGAATACACCGCAGCACCCACCATGGTCGGCATCGCCAGGAAGAACGAGAACTCGGTGGCGGCCTTGCGCGACAGGCCGAACAGCAGCCCGCCGATGATCGTCGAGCCCGAGCGCGAGGTCCCCGGGATCATGGCCAGGCACTGGACGAAGCCGATCTTCAAGGCGTGGCTCCAACGCATGTCGTCGACATGGTCGACCTCGATGCGATGCTCGCGTCGCTCGGCCCAGAGCATGATCACCCCGCCCAGCACCAGGGCCGCGGCCACGGTGATCGGGTTGAACAGGTAGGCGTGAATCAGGTCGGCGAACAGCACCCCCAGCACCACCGCCGGCAGGAAGGCCAGCAGCAGGTTGCTGGTGAAACGGCGCGCCGTGGGCTGGCTCGACAGGCCAAGCACCACGTCGAAGATCTTGCGGCGAAACTCCCACACCACCGCCAGGATCGCTCCCAGCTGGATGATGATGTTGAAGGCCATGGCGCGCTCGCCACCGAAGCCGATCAGGTCGGCCACGATGATCTGGTGGCCGGTACTGGAGATCGGCAGAAACTCCGTCAATCCCTCGACGATCCCCAAGATGATTGCCTGGAAGGCATTCCAAAAATCCATCGTTCCCCCAATGGGGCGCTGCGGCGTGCAGGCCCCTTGTTCTTGATTTGCTTATGAATTGCCGCGCACGGCCCGGCTGTATTACAGCGACAGTCGATCGCCAAGCCAGTGGAAAAGTTCGGCGAGCCTAAAGGTTTCATCTTGCGCGGCCGAGATCCTATCAGAGCGGCCTGCCAATGGCTTGTGCCGCATGCAACACGGATCGCCGCGCCAGGCACTTAGCCCTTGGTCGAGTGTGTGGCCGCCGCGAAAGCGTGCTTGGATGCGCCTGATAACAAGAACGAATACGGGAGTGAGCACTCATGAAGACCCTGAGGTCGATGTCGATCAGCCGGCGTCTGTCGTTGATCCTGGTGGTGGCGGTGGCCATGCTGGTGATCCTCGGCCTGCTGATGTTGCGCCAGTTGCACGGCAGCCTGTACCAGGCCAAGGCCGAGAAGACCCGCCACGTGGTGCAGACCGCCGCCGGCGTGCTGGCCTACTACCAGGGCCTGGAAGCGGCCGGCACGCTGGGCCGCGAGGCCGCCCAGCAACAGGCGTTGCAGGTGATACGCGGCCTGCGCTACGACAAGGACGACTATTTCTGGATCAATGACCTGGGGCCGAGGATGGTCATGCATCCCGTCAACCCCAAGCTCGACGGCCAGGACCTTTCCGCCGTCCGCGACCCCGACGGCTTTGCCGTGTTCAACGAGATGGTCGCCCTGGCCCGCAGCCAGGGCGCAGGCCCGGTCGACTACCGCTGGCCCAAGCCCGGCGCCAGCGAGGCCGTGGCCAAGACCTCCTACATCCAACTGTTCGAGCCTTGGGGCTGGATCATCGGCTCGGGCGTGTACATCGATGACGTGCAGGCCGAATTCGCCCGCCAGGTGCGCGATGCGTCCCTGGTGGGCCTGGGGATCGCCCTGCTGATGGCCCTGCTGGTCGTGCTCATCGCCCGCAGCATCGCCCGCCCGTTGCAGGAGGCGGTGCACGCCATGGGCAACATCGCCAGCGGCGAGAGCGACCTGACCCGGCGCCTGGACACCCATGGCCGCGACGAGATCACCCACCTGGGCGAGCACTTCAATCGCTTCAACGGCAAGCTGCAGGGCGTGGTCGGCCAACTGCAGGGGGCCGCCCATGCCCTGGCCCAGTCCGCCAGCCACGTCGGCGACAACGCAGGCTCCGCCCAGGAGCGCAGCGCCCAGCAGTCGCTGCAGATGGACCAGGTCGCCACCGCTGTCAACGAAGTCACCTACGCCGTGCAGGACGTGGCCAAGACCGCCGAACAGGCCGCCAGCGAGATGCGCGCCGCGCAGCAGCAGGTCGGCCACGGCCAGCAGGCGATCCACGGCAGCCTGCAGCAGATCGACCGGCTTTCGACCACGATCGACCAGGCAGTCCAGGTGATCCGTGAACTGGCCGGGCACAGCACCCGGATCGGCGGCGTGCTGGAAGTGATCCGCTCGATCGCCGAACAGACCAACCTGCTCGCCCTCAATGCCGCCATCGAGGCGGCTCGCGCCGGCGAGCAGGGCCGTGGCTTCGCCGTGGTCGCCGACGAGGTGCGCCTGCTGGCCCAGCGCACCGCGCAGTCGACCGCCGAGATCCAGACCATGATCGAGCACCTGCAAGGCCAGTCGGAAGCGGCGGTCAGGGCCATCGACACCAGCGCCGAGGCCTCGCGCCAGACCGTCGAGCAGGCCCGCGAAGCCGGCAGCAGCCTGGACGCGATCAGCCAGGCGCTGCACAACCTGACCGCGCTCAATGCCTCGATCGCCAGCGCGACCTTGCAGCAGTCCCATGTGGTCGAAGAGATCAACCGCAATGTCCTCGATACCGCCGGGTTGTCCCAGCAGACCGCCGAGGCGGCGTTGCAGTCGCGCGATGCCGGGGCGGCCCTGGCGCGGCTGAGCGAGGAGCTGGAGCAGTTGCTGCGCCAGTTTCGGGTCTGAGCCTTGTAGCCTGGGGCCGCTCTGCGGCCCTTCGCGGGCAAGCCCGCTCCCACAGGGTCCTGCGTCAACCGTCACAGGTTCCGAGTGGATCGCGTATGATGCGGCTTGCAGGGCCATGTGGGTGCGGGCTTGCCCGCGAATAGGCCAGACCGAACACCTCCTGCATAAGGCGATCACCTCGAAGCAGCCCCACGATTCACCTTCCCCGCCCCACAAGCTACAATCGCGCCCTTTCCCTCCCCCAAGGATCGCCGATGTCCGGCCTCGAACTCTTCGCCGCCGCGCTCGGCGTCATCGCCGTATGGCTCACGGTCAAGCAGAACCCCTGGTGCTGGCCGATCGGCCTGGTGATGGTGTTGCTCTACAGCTGGGTCTTCTACGAGGTGAAGCTGTATTCCGACATGCTCCTGCAACTGGTCTATGCCGTGCTGCAGCTCTATGGCTGGTGGCAATGGACGCGCCCGGACCGGGTCGAGGACGCGCGCCAGGTGACCCGCCTCGGCACCGCGCCGTTGCTCGGCGGCCTGGGGATCGGCCTGCTGGCCGGCCTGGGCCTGGGCGCGGCCATGGCGCACTGGACCGACGCCGCCCAACCCTGGCTGGATGCCACCCTGACCGGCCTGAGCCTGGTGGCGCAGCTGTGGATGGCGCAGAAGCGCCTGCAGTGCTGGGCGCTGTGGGTCGTGGTGGACGTGGTCTTCGTCGGCCTGTTCCTGCACAAGGCCCTGTACCTGACCGCCGCGCTCTATGCCCTGTTCACCCTCATCGCCTTGCGCGGCTGGCTGGAATGGCGGCGCGACCCGGCGCTGGCCTGCGCCGCATGAAGGTCCTGGTGCTGTGCGGCCCCGAGTCCAGCGGCAAGAGCTGGCTCAGCGGCGAGCTCCAGGCGCATTTCGGTGGCCTGGTGGTGGGCGAGTACGTGCGTCACTTCATCGATCGCGAGCAACGCGATACCTGCTACGCCGATATTCCGACGATCGCCCGCGGCCAGCTCGCCTGGGAAGACCTGGCCCGCCAGCAGGCACCCGAACTGCTGATCCTCGACACCCACCTGCTCAGCAACCTGCTCTGGAGCCGCGTGCTGTTCGGCGACTGCCCGCCCTGGATCGAACAAGCCCTGCTCGCACGCCGCTACGACCTGCACCTGCTGCTCAGCCCGCACGGCGTCGACTGGGTCGGCGACGGCCAGCGCTGCCAGCCAGGCCTGCCGCAGCGCCAGGCGTTCTTCGCCGACAGCCTGGACTGGCTACGCCGCCACCGCCAGCCGCTACAGGTGATCGAGGGCGGCTGGCCGCAACGTCAGGCCCAGGCCCTGGCCGCGGTGTCGAAGCTGCTCGATGGCCAGCTGCCAGCCTGTGCCACCGAGTGTTAACGCGCTGATACAGCGACGGGGACGCAAAGCCCCATTTCTGGGGCCGCTGACGCAAATCCGGGGGAAGTGTCTCAGGGCTGATACAGCGCTGCGAATAGCCCTCGGGGCCAGGTTCTTCAACGCTTGGCGGCTCACCGGGGGCCGTGGTGTATCAACCGTGACACAGGTCAACACCGGCATCGCCCTGTTCACACCACAAGCTATTGATTAACAAGCAAAAAGCAAAAGCGGCACGGCTTTCGCTCTACCTCTGCCAACGCTCAAGGGCCAGCGTACAGAGAAAGGGAGCATCGCCGTGGGGAACAAGAACAATACACTGCCTGCACTGCTTGTCCTGGGTTGCCTGACCGCCGCAACCCTTCCTCTTCCGGCCGAGGCCGGCGGCAACGGGATCATCGTCCTGACCCGCGACGTCCAGGCCCGCCAGGCCGCCCGAGCGACCGGCACACCCGACCCCTACCCCACCACCGTCAACACCGACCAGTCGCCTCGGGTGATCGCCCAGACCAACGAGCTGACCGATGGTGACTTCGCCAACGTGGCCAGTGGCTCGACCTTTAACCGCATGCTCACCCCCGACCACTCAGGCAACCTGCGCGGCATGGGCACCGTCCAGTCGCAACTGCCGGGCATGGCCGGCGGTTCGGCCGCCGGTGCCAGTGGCGGCAACAGCATCGCCAACACGGTCAACCAGAACGTCCAGCGCGGCCTGGCGCCGCTGCAGATCCTGACCCGGGGCCAATGACATGCGCGCACTCACCCTCTCCCTGCTGTGCCTGGCTGCCTCCGCAGGCCATGCCTTGGCCGCATCGCCGGTGGTGGACAACGCCACCCTCGATGCCAGTGGCCGCGCTTACCAGGGCAACCTGAGCATCAACCAGGCCGCCGGCGATGCCCTGCAACAGGCCAACGCCCGGGCGATCGCCATCGGCACCCAGGCCAACGCCTCGACGCAGATCCGCCAGCGCAGCGACTTCCAGGCCAATCCGGCACTGGATGCCCGCGCCAGCATCAGCGGCAATGCCTTCAGCCACGGCAGCGGCATGCTCGGCATCAACCAGTCCGCCGGTGCCGCCACGCAACAGGCCAATGCCGTGCGGATCGGCATCAGCGCCGCGCCGCAAAGCATCGACGACAACCTTCTCAGCCAGCAGAACGTCTCGCTGGCCAACGGCTCCGACGCAACTGATCGCGCACCCGGCAGTCGCCAGGTCACCACCAGTGACCAGGCCTTCACCGGCAGCCGCGGAGTGATCCAGTTGAATCAGAGCGCCGGGGTGGGCAACCGAATGGCCAACACCCTGAGCGTACGGGTCGCGGATTGACCCGAGTGGCAACACAACACTTAACAACGAAAAGCGGAGAAACACCATGAAACCAAAAATGGCACTCAAGCCTCTGGTATTCGCCCTCGCTGCGGTCATGGCAGTTGCTGCACAAGCCGGCGGACGTGGTCACGACAACCACGGTGGCCACAACGGCGGCCATAACGGCCACAACAACAACGACAACCTGCTCCTGCAACTGCTGATCACTGCCGGCTCCGCCGCCACCGTGACCGACATCCAGAGCAATGGTGGCAACCAGGTGCTCAACCAGGCCACCCGCAACGATGCCCGGATGGACAGCTCCGCCAACGGCTCCCAAGGCAACCTGGGCGCCAACGTGGCCGCCGGTGACGGCAACCAGCAGGACAACGTCGCCGCCATCGCCACCGCCGACGAAAACTTCATCTTCGGCAGCGCCATGGCCCTGTCCACCGCGACCCAGACCAACGGCGGCAACACCGTTGCCAACTACTCCACCTACAACAACGCCAGCCTGACCAATTCGGCCAATGGCAGCTCGGGCAACATCGGCGTCAACGTCACCGCTGGCGACTTCAACCAGCAGAAAAACAACCTGGCGATCGCCGTGTCCGGCGGCCGTGTAGCCGTGGCCAGCGCCGGCGCCAACCAGACCACCAGTGGCCTGAACGTGCAGAACAACGCCGACCGCACCTACAGCAAGGACACCCTGCATGCAGGCTTCGCCGCCTGGGGCAGCTACGAGGGTAACGGCTGGGGCTACGTGGAAGACGAACGCAGCGGTGGCCATGGCCACAAAGGCGGCAAGGTCGACAAGGATCCTCTGAAGTTCCACGAAGAGGGCACCTTCGGCCTGGCTGGCGTCGCCTCCTACCAGGTCCTGACCCCCAACGGCTGGAAAAACCCTGTGACCAACACTGCCGTCATGTCCAACTCGCTCAACGGCGTGTCGGGCAACGTCGGTGCCAACGTCTCGGCCGGTTCCGGCAACCAGCAGAGCAACTCGCTGTCCATCGCCGCAGGTTGCAAAGCCTGCATGTAACACCAGTCGATCGGGGCCCTTCGGGGCCCCTTTCCCTGTCTCTGCCAGGTGGAGAGGGTCATGCGCATTGTCCTGCTTGCCACGCTCGTGTTCCTTGCCGGCATCGTCGAGGCCGCGCAGATGCCTATCGCGGCACTGCCTGGCGGTACCCTCGTGTACAAGCCGGTGCAGAGCATACGGGAGCGGCGCTTCGCCGACCTGGTGCAACAGAAGACCGATTTCAGCTGCGGCGCCGCCGCCCTGGCGACCATCCTCAAGCAGGCCTACTGGCTGGACGTGGATGAGCACCAGGTCATCGAAGGCATGCTCGCCCATTCCGACCAGGACACCGTCCAGGTCCAGGGCTTTTCCATGCTCGACATGAAGCGCTACGTGGAAAGCATCGGCATGCGTGCCCGTGGCTACCGCGTCGACCCCGACAGCCTGCACCGGGTGAGCATCCCGGTGGTGGTGCTGATGGACATCCGTGGCTACAAGCACTTCGTCGTGCTGCAGCGCATCGACAAGGGCTGGGTCTACATCGGCGACCCGGTGCTGGGCCACAAACGCTACACCTTCGACGATTTCGTAAAAGGCTGGAACGGCATCATCTTCGCCGTCATAGGCCCTGGCTACGACAAGGCCAACGCCCTGCTCGACCCGCCGGCGCCGGTGACCGCCCGCAACCGTATCAACGGTTTCTACCCGGTGGATGACGCGCAGTTGATGGAGTTCGGCTTCATCCAGAGCGATTTCTTCTAATGATTACAAGGGGCATGGAGCCCCGGGGAGCAGCGATGAAGACTACCACCTGGCTGGTCGCCGCGTGCCTGGCCACCAGCCTCCCCGCCCAGGCGCAATTGTTCAAGCCCATCGAGATCAAGGACCAGGAACTGGCCGAGCTGCGTGGGCGTTATGTGATGCCCGGGCGGATCATCAGTTTCGGCGTGGTCATGAGCAGTACCTGGCAGAACGCCGCCGGTGACCGTATCGGCGCGACCACGACCTTGCAGGTCCAGCAGAACACCTTCAAGCCCCAGTTCTACGTGTCCATGTCCGGGGACAACGGCAGCGGCGCGGCGCCCGGGCGCGGCAACGGCCTGGTCAACGGCGGCGCCGGACTGGTCAATACCCAGGGGGTGACCCAATCGGTACGTGCCGCCGGCGACAACAATAGCGCCTACAACGACGTGGCCATCAACGTCAGCGAAGGCGGCAAGGCGCCCACGGCCGTGCCGCAAGGCCAGGTCCTGGCCGCCGGCACCACCCTGACCAACAGCAACAACGCCGGCACCCTCAGCGTGTCGAACACCGGCAAGGGCATCCAGATGTCCATCCAGGCCAACAACAACCAGGGGCAGAGCCTGCAACGCCTGTCCAATGGCGGCCTGTTGCAGACCACCACCTTGCTCGGCGGCAGCAACGCGGTCAACAACCTGACCCAGCTCAACGTGGTGCTGCGCGACAACCTGCCTTCGGCCGGTGCGCTGAACTGCAACCTTGATCAGCTCAAGGGCCTACGGATCTCGGGATATTGATCTACGCTTCGTCTCAATCATCGCAGTTGGAAGGGACGGCTAACTTATGCATCGTTCGATGTCGTTGAAAGCAGTTGTCTGCCTGGGGACCCTGTTGCCTTCTTCGCTGCTGTACGCGGCAGCCGATCCCCAGGTGGAAGCCCTCAAAGCCGAACTGGCGGCGCTCAAGGCGCGCTACGAGGCCCAACAGCAGGCCCTGATGGTCCTGGAACAGCGGGTCCGTCAGGTGGAGGAGCAGCCCGCCACGCCGCAACCCCAGCGCTTGACCCGTTCACCCGCCTCGCAGCCACGCAACAACCAGGCCATCGCCGCCTCCGGCACGGGCTCTTCCTACGGTGAGTCGCTCAAGGAAGATTCGGAACCGGCGCAGAGCGTTTCCAACCTGTACGACGAGGCCAGCGGCTTCTTCGGCGGCGGCAAGTTCAGTGTCGAGACCGGCATCACCTATGCCCGCTACGACACCCGCCAGCTGATCCTCAACGGTTTCCTGGCGCTGGACTCGATCTTCCTGGGCAACATCAACCTGGACCGGATCAAGGCCGACAACTGGACCCTGGACCTGACCGCCCGCTACAACTACGACCAGCGCTGGCAGTTTGACGTCAACGTGCCGATCGTCTACCGCGAGTCGACCTACCAATCCGGCGGCGTCGGCGGCAACGCCCAGGGGGTTTCCGAGCACACCGTCACCCGCGACCCGACCCTGGGCGACGTCAACTTCGGCATCGCCTACAAGTTCCTCGACGAGTCGGAGAACACCCCCGATGCGGTGTTCAGCGTGCGGGTCAAGGCGCCCACCGGCAAGGACCCGTTCGGCATCAAGCTGCTGCGCGACGCGGAGAACGACAACCTCAGCTACCCCGAGGACCTGCCCACCGGCAACGGTGTCTGGTCGATCACCCCGGGGATCTCGCTGGTCAAGACCTACGATCCGGCGGTGCTGTTCGGCAGCCTGTCGTATACCCACACCTTCGAGGAGTCGTTCAGCGACGTCAGCTCCACGGTCAACCAGAAAGTGCCGGGCAAGGTGAAGATCGGCGACAGCTTCCAGATCGGTGCCGGTATCGCCTTCGCCCTCAACGAGAAGATGTCCATGTCGTTCTCGGTCTCCGACCTGATCGCCCGCCGCTCGCGGATCAAGTCGGCGGAAACCGGCGACCGCTGGGCCGACGTCAAGAGCAGCGACGCCAACGCCGCCTACTTCAACATCGGCATGACCCTGGCGGCCACCGACAACCTGACCATCGTGCCGAACCTGGCGATCGGCTTGACCGACGACGCCCCGGATTTCACCTTCAGCCTGAAGTTCCCGTACTACTTCTGAGCCGGCCCGGGAGGCCCTGCCTGGCCGGCCAGCGGCCCTCCCGACACCACCGGTGCCTGGCAAGGGCTTCGCCCTTGTTCGCGGGCAAGCCCGCTCCCACAAGGTCCGAGTGGATCGTCTGAAGATGCGATTATGCAGCTGTGTCTTATACACCTCTCCGAGCCCACGCGACACAAGGCACACTCGTGAGGCGTGGGCTGCGTGGAAAA